>NZ_JAAGPP010000060.1:0-50059 GCF_017104975.1 Burkholderia sp. Ac-20344 | reverse complement strand
TTTTCGGTTCGGTTAAGAACCGGTCGCTCACTCAAAGCTGACAGGAATATGAATCACTTCATAAACCTGACTTACTTTAGTGTGAGACTCTTGATACTTTCGCTATCTGATCCGAGGATCAGCTCGCGGCCATCAAGCGCCCACACTTATCGGCTGTTAATTTTTAAAGAGCATTCTGCGAGGAACTTCGTGGCTCCCGGCAGCGCTGCGTTTTCAGCAGCAGAGAAGCGAGATTATGAACCGTGTTTCGCAGCTCGTCAACAACTTTTTAACACTGCATCGTTGCGACTGCGGGGCTCAACTTCCAAGCCAGTTGCGCGCGCCACACTGCCGCACACCACCGACCCTGCTTCCCCTTCCGCGCCGCGTTTCCGTTAGCGCGAAAGAGGCGTGATTCTAAGCATCCGCCTCGATCTGCGCAAGGAGTTTGAAGCAACTTTTTTACAAAAGCCGCAATTCGGCCGACTGGCCATGCCCCGGCACGAGACCGCTTATGGTGCAAAGAACGGACTAGAATGTGAGGCTCTTCGCCTCTTTCTATATACGTCTTTAATATGCGCCAGCGAATCGCCAAACGCCTCCCCCCCGATGCCGACAAACTGGTCGGTCTGTCGCTTGCGCTCTTCGCCTCGGGCAGCCGCATCGAGGATCGCTTCTGGGAAGCGAAGCTCGACGCGCTGCTCGCCAAGATCGTCCGCAACGGCAACCAGACCACGCTCGACGCAGCGCTCGACCATCTACAGCAGAATCATCCCGACGCCTATGGCGCGCTCGCCGACATGGCCGAGACGCACAGCGAGTCGATGGTGATCGAGCACGACGGCCAACCGTTCGATGCGCTGCTGGTCGCCGTCCCGGTCCTCGCATGGACGCGCTACATGATTCCGTCAGGCCCGCTCAAGAGTGACGTTGCCGACGCACTGCGAACGCATCTGCAGGCTCACGTCCTTGCGAACGGCACCCTGGTCGGGCTCGCCCCGTTCCTCTACAGCATCGACCAGTTGCCGCGACACCATGTCGAAACCTACCGGCTGGCCCAGCAGCTCGCACATGCGGCGATCAGCCAGCACACACCCAAGCTCGGCTTCGGCGACCTGCCCGAAACCTCGCCGATCCTGGCCGACCCGCGCTTCTTGCTCGCCGTCGTCGCCGCGCCCGCCGGCGCACCGCTGTTCCGCTGGCAGGAGGAAGAAAGCGGCAGCCGGATCGAACGTGGCCAGTGCCTCGAGCAATGGACGGCCCAGGGCGGCCCGAACCTGTCGATCGCCCTGCCCGGCTGCGAGTTCGAATGCCTGCTTCCGGACGCGTACTATTCGGCCTGCCGGGATGCGGACGAACGCGTGCGTCCGCACACGGTGAGAACGGCCATTCGTTATCTTTTCGACACACTTGGTGCAGCACCGCAAGAGCTTCGCGCGGTGGTCGCCGGCTTCGGCGAACGCCGTATCGACGAGTATCGCGTCGGCTTCACGCGCCGTGCCAGCAACGACGTAATCTACGGCGTCGTATGGCCGCTTTACGGCCGTGAAAACGGCGACGTGTCGATCGACAGCGCGACGCTCGAAGGCGAAGCACCGATCGAAGGACCGCTCGAGGAAATCGTGAGCCTGCTGAAGGAATGCGGCGTAACCGACGTCCGGCGGCATGCGGGCCGCTTCGAACCCGAATATTGCGATGACTGCGGCGTGCCGCTTTACGCAGATCCGCTCGGCGAAATCGTCCACGCGGAAATGCCGGAAGACGCGTCACCCGCCCAGCCGCACTTCCACTGACCCGCGCACAGCAGGCCCCGACGGCCTGCCCGCCCGAAGCCGCTCACGGTACCCGCCGGAGCGGCTTTTTTCTTGTCTGCCACCCTGCCGCCCGAAATTTCATACTTTTCCTAAGCCTTTCAGCCAAGCAGACATCGTGTAAGGTCTTTGTCATCATCAGACCCAAGGCATGCCAGACGGCAGATCAATGGCTCACATTTACGGAGGTTGAATATGCGGTTCCTGATGCTCAATTCAGACGCCGAGCGGCGTGACGGACTGAAGGCCCTGTTGCGACAGATCGACCGTCACGCCGGCATCAATGATGCGCCCGACAGTTTCCAGGCGCGCAGGCTGCTGCGCAATCAGCGTTTCGATCTCGTCGCGATCGACTGGCTCGACGTCGGCCGGCTCAGCGAGCTTCAAGCGCTCTGCAGCGCGTGCTCGCCGACACCCGTCGCCGTCCTGGTCGATGAAACATCGCCGGAGGCCATCCAGCGCTTCTTCAACTACGGAGTCGCCGGCGTGATCCCGCATTCCACACGGCCGCACCTGATCGTGCGTGCGCTCGAGATCGTGCTGCTGGGCGGGCATTACATCCCGCCGATCGCGCTCCGTCTGCTGCCTTCCACTGCTGCGGCGCGCTACGATGCCCATTTCCAGACACTCGCCGGGTCGCTTCCCCGCCGGCCGCCAAGCGGACTCTTGTCGCCGCGGCAAGCGCAGATCATGCGCTTCGTCCACATGGGCAGCACCAACAAGATGATCGCCCGTACGCTCGGCATCAGCGAAGGCACCGTCAAGATCCACCTCGCCAGCATCTTTCAGCAACTCGGTGCTGCCAACCGCGCCGCCGCGGTCGCGATCTACAACGGCTGGCTATCGCCCCACCTCGAGGTGCTGCTGGCGAACCGCAGTCGTGCGCGCAAGCCACCCATCGGCGAACACGGCCCGGTTCCGCTGCGTACGCAACGGAACGACCGCCCGTACCCGTTGCCGGCCTCGATCGACGGCGCACAGGACCTGCCGATGGCTGCCGAGCCGCCGGCGCGGTTCCGGCGCGAACGCTAGGCAAACAGTCTCGATATTGCGACGGTCGGCGTGTGCGGATTCCCACCTTTGATGCTCAACGAGTAATATGGACGCATGGGTTTTCTTTTCACACCGCTTCCGCTCTGGGTTGGCATCGGTGGCTGGATCGCCGCCGTGGCCCTGCTCGCGCTCGCGATCTGGAATCGTCCCTTCGTGCGCCTGCAGGACGCCACGCTCCAGCACGTGTGGCTCGCGCTCGTCACCGCCATTGCGGTCCTCTGGGCCTCGAATGCGTGGCTCGAAGACGGCATCGTCATGCATCTGCTTGGCGCGACGCTGCTCGTCACACTGTTCGACTGGACACTCGCATTGATCGCGATGGGCGTCATCACGGCGGTTGCCGCGATCATCTTCGACGCGCCTTGGCAGGGTATTGGCCTGACCTATCTGATCTACGGCGCGCTGCCGGTTGCCGTGTCGGCATTGCTGCAGCGCGCCGCGCTCGCATGGTTGCCGCACAATCTCGCGTCGTTCATCACCGGGCAGGGATTCCTGTCACCGGCCATCGCGATCATCGCGGTCGCCGCGGCCGCGGCCGGGGTCCAGCTCGCGCTTGCGGATGGCGTGCCCGTCGTGATTCCGGCCGGCTATCTGCTGAACACCGCGCTACTCGCACTCGGCGAAGCGTGGTTCACCGGCATGGCGACGGCACTCATCGCCGTCTATCGCCCCGCATGGGTCACGACCTTCGACGTCAGGCGCTATCGCCTCGGCGGCCCACGCGCCTGAATTGCCCTCTGGCGGCGGTACCGACATCACGTGCCGGTAATACTTCGCGCGGTGCGGCAGAATGCGACGTCTACTGCCGCACAACTTTTTTACGCTAAGATTGAACTCCGGTTCTTCATCGGGCATCTATACGTGCCCGATGTCTCATTCGCTCCTCACCAATAACCAGATGGACAGCTCTCCTGCGTCGCTCCGGATTTTCCGGGCGCTCGGCAAGCTGGCAGCCTGTATTGCGGGCCTGTCGCTTGCGCTTCCGACACCGGCATTCGCCGACCTGCTCGACCAGCGCTCCGAACTGATCAACAAATTCGTCAACGAAATGCATGCCGATCCGCTCGCCGCCGATTGTGCGGCGCACGGCAGCTTCATCGCCAGCACGTCGTCGGCCTTCGACCGCGTCGACTTCGCGCCGAACGCATTCGACAGCAGCAACGCGACGATCACGCCATGGAACGACTCGTTCGACCAGGGCAAGCAGCGCGTGAAGGTCGACAACATCGTCACTGTCGACGGCCTCGGCATCCACAGCGACGGCAGCGACCCGACGCCGCTGAAATTCCGATGCGGCTACGTCGGTCAGCAAATGCTCGCGTTCAGCTGGAACGACCCGGTTCCGCCGCTGAAGCCGCGCGTCGAACGATCCACGTCTTCGACGAAGAAATTCAAGGGCAAGTCGCACCGAGGCAAGGTCAAGGCAAAGGCATCGGGCCGCACCGGCAGCAAGAAGGCCGTCGCAACGAAACAGTCGAGCGGCCAGAAGAAGGTCGTGAAAAAGAAAACCGCGAAGAAGTCCTGATACGACGAAGCGACATCGACTGAAGCAAAAAAGCCGGGGCATCCTGAGATGTCCCGGCTTTTTTCATACGGCGCCGCTACGCTTACGCGAACGTGTCGACGTGCACCAGGATCGCAGCCAGCATCGCCGCGCCAAGCGCCGCACTGCGCTCGCCGTTCCAGCCGACTCGCTCGTCAGGCAGGTTCGCGTTGTCCTTGAACGGCATCTCGAGCGTCAGCGACAGGCAGCCGAACCGGTGGCCGATGTACTTCGACGCGAGCTTGAGCGCGTCTTCCTTGTACTTGCTCGCCGCATAGCCATGCTCGGTCTGGAAGTCGGGGCTCGCGACCTTGAACGCGTCGATGAACGCGGTCTGCTCCTTGCCCTGCTGCTCGGTAAAGCTCGGCAGCATCTCCGACCCGGCAACGAACACGTACGGCAGATCCTCGTCGCCATGAATGTCGAAGAACATGTCGCAGCCGGTCGCATGGATCGCATCGCGCACGGCCAGCACCTCGGGGCTGCGTTCTGCATCGGGCGCCATCCACTCGCGGTTCAGGTTCGCGCCCGCCGCGTTGGTGCGCAGGTTGCCATGAACGCTGCCGTCCGGGTTCATGTTCGGGACGATGTGGAACGTCACGCGATCGTAGAGCTTGCGCGCGACCGGATCGCCGGCCCAGTCGCCCCATCCGGCCAGCCGCTTGACGAGACCTTCGACGAACCACTCGGCCATCGACTCGCCGGGATGCTGGCGCGCGATGATCCACACCTTCTTCTTCGGCGCGCCGTCGGTTTCCGGCGTACCGAGCGTCAGCAGCGACATCGGACGGCCTTCGACCGTGCGGCCGAGTTCGACGACGCTCGCCTGCGGCAACTGCTGGACCGCGCCCAGAAATGCGGCGTGACGCTCTTCCGAATACGGTTCGAAATACGCGTAGTAGATGCTGTCGAATTCCGGCGTATGGTCGATGGTCATCGTCTTGCCGTCGAACGTCGTCGGCACGCGGAACCAGTCGACCCGGTCATAGCTCGCCACCGCGCTGTAATTGCGCCAGCCCGACGGATACGCGCATTCGGCAGCATTCTCGAACGTCATCACGCAGCGCTCGCCGCGCGCGCCGGTCAAGCGGTAGTAAAACCATTGCGCGAATTCCGAGCGGTTGTCGCCACGCACACGCAGCCGAATCGCATCGGGGCTGTCGCACGACACGACGTCGATTGCGCCTGCGTCGAAATTGCTGGTGATCGAAAGGGCCATCTGTCTCTCCTTTGTCGACCGGCGTTAGCGCTTTAGCGCTTACGCCGGTCCCATGTAAAGCTGGCGACCGGAGCAGGCGGTGTAGCGCTTGCCCGGCCGCATGCATGCGCCGGCCGTCTCGTGAACGGCCGGCAGGGTCACTCGCCGACTCGCCGGCGATATACGTAAGTCGAATCGTTCGACGCAGCCGCATCGAACGCATAGCCTTCCGTCGCGAAATCCTTCAGCGCCTTCGGGTCGGTAATACGGTTCTCGACGATAAAACGCGCCATCAGGCCGCGCGCACGCTTCGCATGGAAGCTGATGATCTTGTAGCGGCCGCCCTTCCAGTCCTCGAACACCGGCGTGATGACGGGTGCGGCCAGCAGTTTCGGCTTGACCGACTTGAAGTATTCGGTCGACGCGCAGTTGACCAGCACGCGCGCTGCGCCGCTGCGCGTTTCGAGCTGTTCGTTCAGCGCCCGCGTGATGCGGTCGCCCCAGAACGCGTACAGATCCTTGCCGCGCGCGTTCGCGAAGCGCGTACCCATCTCGAGCCGGTACGGCTGCAGCAGGTCGAGCGGACGCAACAGCCCGTACAGGCCCGACAGCACGCGCACGTGCTGCTGCGCATAGTCGAGATCGGCGGACGACAGCGATTTGGCGTCGAATCCTTCATAGACGTCGCCGTTGAACGCGAGCACGGCCTGCTTCGCGTTGGCCGGCGTAAAGGTCGGCGACCAATCCGCGTAGCGCTGGAAATTCAGGCGTGCGAGCGGATCGGAGATATCCATCAGCGTCGCGATGTCCTGCGGCGAAAGCTTGCGCAGGCCGTCGATCAGCTCGGACGCGTCGTCGACGAATGCAGGCTTCGTGTAAGACTGGACGTGCGCGGGCGTATCGTAGTCGAGGGATTTGGCTGGAGAGAGAACGATTATCATAGAGGCTCGCTGGCACGCCGTGCCTTGCGGTCAGACGAAAACCACCGATTGTAACGAATGACCCGCTCTCTCGCCCCGCATGCCGCGCATCGCGTCGTGCTCGACTCGAACGTCTGGATCGACATCCTCGTATTCGACGACCCCGCAACGCGCCCGATCCGTGCCGCGCTCGAACGCGGCACGCTTGCCGCCGTGATCGACGGCCGCTGCCTGACCGAGCTCGAGTATGTGCTCGATTATCCGCAGTTCCAGGCGCGCGCGGTCGACAAGGCGGCCGCGCTCGCGACCGTCGCCCGCCTGGCGTGCCTCGTCGAGCCGCCGGCCGTCGACGCCGACGCGCCGCCACTGCCGAAGTGCAAGGACCGCGACGACCAGAAGTTTCTCGAACTCGCCCGCGCCGCCCAGGCCGAGTGGCTCGTGTCGAAAGACCGTGCGCTGCTGAAGCTCGCGAAGCGCACCGCACGCGACTTCGGCTTCCGGATCGCGCAACCCGCGCCCTTTGCCGAGGCCTGCGCGCTCGACGCTACGCCGGCCTGACGCACGCACGACCACCCGATTTCGACCGTATCGATGAACGCTCCTTCAGACATGCCAACGACTCCCGCTTTCCCCTCGCGCCTGCCGAACGTCGGCACGACGATCTTCACGGTCATGAGCGCGCTTGCCGCAGAAAAAGGCGCAGTGAACCTCGGCCAGGGCTTTCCGGATTTCGACTGCGATCCGCGCATCGTCGACGCGGTTGCCGCCGCGATGCGCAACGGGCACAACCAGTATCCGCCGATGGCCGGTGTCGCGCCGCTGCGCGACGCGATCGCAGACAAGATCGCGCAGGTCTACGGCCGGCGCTACGATCCGGCTACCGAAATCACCGTGACGGCCGGTGCGACGCAGGCGCTGCTGACGGCGATCCTGTGCACGGTGCATCCGGGCGATGAAGTGATCGTCGTCGAACCGACCTACGACAGCTACCTGCCATCGATCGAACTCGCGGGCGGCAAGCCTGTGTTCGTCACGCTGGAGGCGCCCGACTACGCGATCCCGTTCGACCGTCTCGCAGCCGCGATCACGCCGAAAACACGCATGATCCTGATCAATACGCCGCATAACCCGACGGGAACCGTGTGGCGCGAGGCGGACATGCGCAAGCTCGAGGAGATCGTGCGCGGCACCAACGTGCTGATCCTGTCCGACGAGGTCTACGAGCACATGGTCTATGACGGCGCGCGCCACGAGAGCGTCGCACGCTATCCGGAACTGGCCGCGCGCAGCTTCATCGTGTCGAGCTTCGGCAAGACCTATCACGTGACGGGCTGGAAGGTCGGCTATGTCGCGGCGCCTGCCGCGCTGACCGCGGAATTCCGCAAGGTCCACCAGTTCAACGTGTTCACGGTGAACACGCCGATGCAGATCGGGCTCGCCGACTATCTGCGCGACCCGGCGCCGTACCTGACGCTTGCCGACTTCTACCAGAAGAAGCGCGACTTCTTCCGGGCAGGCCTCGAGCGCACGCGCTTCAAGCTGCTGCCCTGCACGGGCACGTACTTCCAGTGCGTCGATTATTCGGCGATCAGCGACCTGCCGGAAGCGGAATTCTCGAAGTGGCTCACGTCGGAGATCGGCGTGGCCGCCATTCCGGTGTCGGCGTTCTATCACGAGACGCACGAATCGGGTGTCGTCCGATTCTGCTTCGCGAAGCAGGAAAGCACGCTCGCGTCCGCGCTCGAACGGCTCTCGCGCCTGTAAGACCCGCACGGGCGGCCGCACGCCGCCCTCCGGGAGTCGCGCTTACGGATGCGCGACGCTCGTCGCGTCGATATACGCCTTGCGCTCGGCCGCCACGCGCTGCGCGGCAGGGCGCTCGCCCACCTTCTTCGCATGCGCCTTCCAGTCGATGCCTGCGTCGAGCAGGAAATCGCGTCCGAATATGGCCTTCGTCGCCATTCCGATGACGGGCAGATGGACCCAGGCAGCGATGTCCGCGAGGCTGAACGATTCACCGAGCACATACGGCGAAAACTGCGTCATCTGCTTGAACGCATCGATCGCGCGCGGCAGGCGCTTCTCGACGTGCGCCTTCATCCCGTCGCTGACCTTGCCGCCGAAAAACGCTTCGGTATAGACCTCACGCGCCATCCATTCGAGATACAGTTCGAGCGTCTCGATCAGTTCGCGCACCTTCGCGCCTGCAAACGGGCTGGCCGGAAAAATGCCTTTCTCGGGATAGCGCGCCGCCAGGTACTCGATGATCACCTGCGACTCGAACAGCGCGCCTTCTTCGGTCTTCAGAAATGGAATCTTGCCGAGCGGCGAATCGGCGAGCTGCGCCGGATCGCTGATCGGCAAACCGCATACCGACTCCTCGAACGGAATGTCGTGTTCGAGCAGGACGAACTTCACCTTGTTGTAGTAGTTGGACAACGGAATACCGCACAGCTGTAGCATCGGAGTCTCCTTCCTTGCTGAAGCGCGGCCGCATCGATGTCGGCCGCATCGGGATTCATCACGCTGAAAAGCACGTTCGTGCTAGTCTAAAGCAAGTTTTGCGTTCGTCACGACAACAATACATCTGCTACGGCATCGGCCGCATCAGCGTGCGCGATGCGCCCGCCGCCGCAGCCCCGCCATCCGATGGAGACACGCTCGCATGAGTGCTGAACTGCTGGCCTCGCGGCCGCCCGAGAGCGATTCGACGCTCGTCCTCACGCTATCGAATCCCGGCGCACGCAACGCGCTGCATCCCGACATGTACGCGGCCGGCATCGAAGCGCTCGCCACCGCGGAACGCGATCCCGGGATTCGCGCAGTCGTGCTCACCGGCGCCGATCGCTTCTTCTGCGCGGGCGGCAACCTGAACCGGTTGCTCGACAACCGCTCGAAGGATCCGTCCTACCAGGCCGACAGCATCGATCAGCTCGCTGCATGGGTCACGGCGATTCATGCTTCGTCGAAGCCGGTGATCGCAGCGGTCGAAGGCGCCGCGGCCGGCGCGGGCTTCTCGCTCGCGCTCGCGTGCGACCTGATCGTCGCCGCGCACGATGCAAAGTTCGTGATGTCGTACGCCCGTGTCGGCCTGACACCCGACGGAGGCGGTTCGTGGTTCATCGCGCGCGCGCTGCCGCGTGCGATCGCGGCCGAGATCCTGTTCGAAGGCAAACCCGTCGCAGCCGAACGTCTGCACACGCTCGGTGTCGTCAACCGGCTCGCCGTGCCGGGCGCGGCGCTGACCGACGCACTGGCATGGGCCGATGCGCTCGCCGGCATCTCGCCGAACGCACTCACGCGCATCAAGTCGCTGCTCGACGATGCAACGATGCAACCGCTCGACGCGCATCTCGGCACCGAGCGCGATCATTTCGTCGCATCGCTGCATCATGCGGACGGGCTCGAAGGCATCACCGCATTTCTCGAGAAACGCCCGCCCCGCTACAAGCGCTGAACCGTCGCGCCCGCTTTCGAATGAACGCGTCGCCACCGCCTCGACCCGATGCGGCACGGCGACGCCCCCATCTCGACGACTCTGAACGACACGCAATCGCCCCCGACGCCATGGCGCTCAACACGCGCGCACGCTCGCGCACGCACGCATCGGCACGCACATTTCCGTCGCCAGCAGCCCGCATCGATCCATGCTCTAATGACCGCCTGTCACGGCGCTGCCGGCGCCGTTTTCGCGCATGCAACAAAGGAGTTCACGATGATCGACGTCTATAGCTGGGCGACCCCGAACGGCCACAAGGTGCACATCATGCTCGAGGAAACGGGCCTCGCCTATCGTGTCCATCCGGTCGATATCGGCGCAGGCGACCAGTTCAAGCCGGAATTCCTGAAGATCAGCCCGAACAACAAGATCCCCGCGATCGTCGATCCGGAAGGCCCCGGCGGCCAGCCGATCGCGCTGTTCGAATCGGGCGCGATCCTGATCTACCTCGCGGAGAAGACCGGCAAGTTCCTGCCGGCCGATCCGGCCGCACGCTATGCGACGCTCGAATGGCTGATGTTCCAGATGGGCGGTGTCGGCCCGATGCTCGGGCAGGCGCACCACTTCCGCCTGTATGCGCCGGAGAAAATCGAGTATGCGGTCAACCGCTACACGAACGAGGCGAAGCGCCTGTACAACGTGATGGACAAGCGCCTCGGCGAATCCGAATATCTCGCGGGCGACGCGTACACGATCGCGGACATTGCGACGTTCCCGTGGACGCGCTCGTGGCAGAACCAGGGCATCGTGCTCGACGAATTGCCGAACGTGAAGCGCTGGTACGACACGATCGCCGCACGACCGGCCGTGCAACGCGGCGTCGAAGTGCTCGCATCGATGCGCAAGGCGCTGCAGGACGACAAGGCGCGCGAGGTGCTGTTCGGCGCGACGCAATACGCAAAGCACTGACACGCATGTGACGGGCGGGGCGGCATCCATGCATGCCGCCCCGCGCTTCAGAAGTAATGCAGCGTGATGAATTCCGCCGCACAGACAGGCAGCGGCGCGTCGGGACGTTCGACCTGCATCGTCACCGACCACGTCACCTGCACGCCGTCCCGCGCAGCCTCGGCAGTTTCCTTTACCGCAAACAGCGCACGCACACGCGCGCCGACCGGCACCGGCTTCAGGAACCGCACGCGGTTCAGTCCGTAATTCACGCCCATCTTCTGGTCGAAACGCATCGCGTCGGCCATCAACGCCGGAATCAGCGACAGCGTCAGGAACCCGTGCGCGATCGGGCCGCCGAACGGCGACTCGCGCCGCGCGCGCTCGGGATCGACGTGAATCCATTGATGATCGCCGGTCGCATCGGCAAAGCCATCGACACGACGCTGGTCGATCGCGAGCCAGCCGCTCGCGAGCGGCTCTGCACCGACACGCGCCTGCAGCGCCTGCGCCGATGCGATCAGCGGCAAGGTCACGTCCGTCATGCGTGCGTGCCTCCCGGATAACGCAGCCCGAAGATCACCTTGGTATGCACGGTAATCACCGTCTCGCCGGCGCCGTTCACGCCGACCCACTCCGTCGACACGATGCCGCGGTCGGGCTTGCTCTCGGACACGCGCTTGTCGTGGACCTTCTGATACATCGTGATCGTGTCGCCGGCGCGCACCGGCTTGAGCCAGCGGATCGAGTCGATGCCCGGCGAGCCCATGCTGGTCGAGTCCTGGCCGAGCTTCTTGATGAGCAGGCTCATGAACACCGAACACGTGTGCCAGCCGCTCGCGACGAGCCCGCCGAAATGCGATGCTTTCCCGGCTTCTTCGTCGAGATGGAACGGCTGCGGGTCGTAGCGTTGCGCGAACGCCTTGATGTCGTCGGGCTCGAACGTGTAGCGGCCCACTTCGGTGGTGCTGCCGACCACCAGGTCTTCGTAACTGATGCCCACTAGGTGTCTCCTTGTCCGGCGCGCTTGCGCGTCGCCGTCATGCCGCGTCGGCCTGCGCGAAATCGGGCAACGCCGCGATGCGCGCAAGATGATGGTCGGTGTCGCCGAGCGTCGTCTCGATGATCGTCAGCCGTTTGAACAGGTGCGCGGCGGCGACCTCGTTGGTCACGCCCATGCCGCCGTGCAGTTGAACGGCCTGCTGGCCGACGAAGCGCGCGGCGGCACCGACACGCGCCTTCGCGGCCGACACGGCCTTGCGCCGCGCATCGACATCGCCGCTCGCGTAACGTACGGCTGCCAGGTAGGTGAGCGAACGCGCCTGCTCGGCATGGATCAGCATGTCGACCATTCGGTGCTGCAGCGCCTGGAAGCGCGCGATCGGCACGCCGAACTGCTCGCGCGTCTTCGTGTATTCGACCGTCGCGCGATTCAGTTCGTCGAGCGCACCGACCGCTTCCGCGCACAACAGGAACGCCGCGTAATCGGCAACCTGCTCGAGGGCTGCAGCGTCGCGCGCACCGCCCGTCAACAGCCGCGCCGGCGTTTCACTGAACCCGATCGTCGCGGCACGCTGGCCGTCGATCGTCCGGTAGTCGACCACCTTCACATTCGCGGCATCCCGTTCGACGACAAACAGGCCGATGCCGCCGCCGTCGACCCGCGCGGGCACGATCCACGCATCCGCCTGTGCGCCATGCTGAACGACCGACTTCGTGCCGGTCAGCCGGTACGTGCCGTCTTGCTCGCGCGCATGCGTGTCGAGTTCGAACAGGTCGTAGCGCGCATGCGGCTCGTGGAACGCAACCGCCACACGCTTCTGCCCCTGCGCGATCGCCTCCAGCAGCGCCGCGTCCTCACCGGCGCCGGAGCCCGCGATGCGCAAGGCCTCGACGCCCACCGCCGTTGCCCAGTACGGCTCGATCACGAGCGCGCGACCGAGCTCCTGCATCACGACCAGCATGTCGACCGGGCCGCCGCCGAAGCCGCCCTGTGCGTCCGGCACGGGCAGCGCGGTCAACCCCAGTTCGGCGAACGCGCTCCATTGCGTGTCCGACACGCCCGCGTCGCTGCGCACGATTGCCTGGCGTGCGTCGAAACCGTATTGTTCGCCGAGATAACGGCGCAGCGCGTCGGCGAACTGCTGCTGCTCATCGGTAAAGCTGAAATCCATGGTTGTCTCCGTTCCCTGATCACAGCCCCAGAATCATCTGCGCGATGATGTTCTTCTGGATCTCGTTCGAACCGCCGTAGATCGACGTCTTCCGGTAATTGAAGTAGTAGGCGGCGAGCGGCGCCGCATCGTCGTCGCCCGCGATGCTGTGCGCGCGCTGCCCATCGAGGAACGGTACGTCGAAAGGTGCGGCAAGCGGGCCGATCGCGTCGACCATCAGCTCGGTGAGCGCCTGCTGCACTTCCGTGCCCTTGATCTTCAGCATCGACGCCTCGGGGCCCGGCCCCTTGCCGCTCGTCTCGCGGCTGACGACGCGCAGCACCGTCACCTCGAGCGCCATCAGCTCGACCTCGAGCGCGGCAACCTTCGCGGCGAACACGGGATCGGCCAGCAACGGCTTGCCGTTCTTGCGCTGGTTCGACGCGACGCGCTTCAGGAACGCGAGCTCGCGCTTCGACGCGCCAACGCGCGCGATGCCGGTGCGCTCATGGCCAAGCAGGTATTTCGCGTAGGTCCAGCCGCGGTTCTCGTCGCCGACGAGGTTCTCGACCGGCACCTTCACATCCTCGAAGAACACCTCGTTGACCTCGTGGTCCTCATCGAGCATGACGATCGGGCGCACCGTGATGCCGGGTGTCTTCATGTCGATCAGCAGGAACGAGATGCCCTCCTGTTTCTTCGCAGCCGGATCGGTGCGCACGAGGCAGAACATCATGTCGGCGTACTGGCCGAGCGTCGTCCAGGTCTTCTGGCCATTGACGACGTAGTGGTCGCCCTGGCGCTCGGCGCGCGTGCGCAACGATGCGAGGTCGGATCCCGAACCCGGCTCCGAGTAGCCCTGGCACCACCAGTCCGAGCCGTCGAGAATGCGCGGCAGATAATGACGTTTCTGCACTTCGCTGCCGTATTTCATCAGCACCGGCGCGACCATCGATACGCCGAACGGCAACACGGTCGGCGCCCCGATCCGCGCGCACTCCTCATCCCAGATGTGCCGTTGCGTCGCGCTCCAGCCCGGGCCGCCATATTCAACCGGCCAGGCGGGCGCGGACCAGCCGCGCTGGCCGAGAATCCGGTGCCAGCTCGCGTAATCCTCGCGGTCGAGTCGTTTGTGATCGAGTACCTTGGTGCGCAGTGCGTGAGGCAGGTTGGCCTCGAGCCAGGCGCGAACGTCGACGCGGAACGCGTCGTCGGCGGGGGAATAATCCAGATCCATGCGCAGTGTCTCCTGTCGACCGGAGTGAGGTTCAGCGGTTACTCCGGTCATGCAACGCTGTCCGCAGCCATCCGGCCCGACAAAGACTCACTGCGTACGTTATTGCAGCGGTTCTTTCAGCGCGGCAGGAATCGGCAGCGGCATCACGTCGATGCCTTCTTCGGCCAAGGATTGCGCATCTTCGGGCGTCGTGACGCCACGAATGCTGCGTGCCGGCGCCTCGTTGTAATGGATGCGCCGCGCTTCCTCGGCGAAGCGCTCGCCCACATTCTCGGTTTTCTCCAGCACCTCGCGCAGCGCACGCATCACCTGCGCCTGCAGTGCACGCGGATCGGCCGGCTGTGCCTGCGTCGCGCCCGACAGGTTCAGGCGCGGCGCCGACGGCAGACGGTTGACCTCGGTCGTTCCGCACACCGGACATTCGACCAGCTTGCGGGACAACTGCGCTTCGAATTCATCGGCGGAAGCGAACCAGCCTTCGAACCGATGACCGTGCGGGCACTGTAAATCGAGGACCTTCATGCTGAATCAGGGCGTGTGACGAGTGTAGCGCAAAAAGCGGTTTTGTGAACGATCGTGCTAAATACCGATCGTGCGACGCGGAGGCACCGCGTCACCGAATTGTAACGCGGCGCCCCACCCGTCGCCGACGCCGCATTCAGGGGGCCAGGACGGGCCCGAGCGGCCACGTGCCGGACAGCACCTTGTCGAGCCACATCGTGCCGATGATCGTCTTCACGTCGGAGATCTGGCCCGTGCGCACCCATTCCTGCAGATCGGCCAGCGTCGCGGTAAAGGTCTCGAGGAATTCGCCTTCATCGAGCTTGCGCTCGCCGGCCGTCAGCCCGCGCGCCAGGTACAGGTCGATGAATTCGGTCGAATAGGAGATGATCGGGTGAATCCGGGCCAGGAACACGTACTCGCGTGCGGTGTACCCCGTTTCCTCGCGCAGTTCGCGCACGGCGCATGCAAGCGCGCCTTCGTTCGGATCGAGCTTGCCGGCCGGGAATTCGGCCATCACCTTGCCGATCGGATAGCGATACTGGCTTTCCATCAGCACGCGGCCGTCGTCGAACAGCGGGATCACCATCACCGCGCCCGGGTGCTGCACGTATTCGCGCGTGGCTTTCTTGCCGTCCGGCAAGCGGACGGTATCGCGCTTGAGCTTGAGGAACGCGCCGTCGAAGATCGCCTCGCTTTCGAGGCAGGTTTCGGTCAGTGCGGCGTCGTGATTGGGTAGTTCGGCCATCGGCGGCTCCGGGAATGAGCGTGACGGCCGGAGCCGTCAGCGTCGTTTGACGAGATACTGGAACGTGAAGCCGGGAAACGCGAACACGACGAACAGACTGAACGTGATCGCGTAGAACTGCCAGCCCTGCTCGAAGCGGTTGCCGGCGCGCGACTCGAGCCAGAAGCCGAGCGCGCCAACGATGAAGTACAGCACGATCAGCTCGCCGATCCGCACCCACGCACTCTTCTTCGCCGCGCCGAACGGCACGACGGCGAAGAGGCGTTGGTTCAGGAACGGCAGGTTGGCGCAGACAAACGCCAACAGCACGATAAACCAGCCGGCTGCCGACATTACAGCGGCAGCGTGTGACGAATTGCCTGCAGGCAGGCCGTCAGCAGCGGGCTCGGGATCAGGCCGAGCACGACGACTGCCAGGCCGTTCAGCACGAGGATCGTGCGCTTGCAGAAATCGCCCGAAATCGGCGTCGCATCCTGCGGTGCATCGAAGTACATCAGCTTCACGATGCGCAGGTAGTAGAACGCGCCGAACAGCGACGTGATCACGGCCAGCACGGCCAGCCACGTGAGGCCCGCGTTGACGGTCGCCTCGAGCACGGCGAGCTTCGCGTAGAAGCCGACGGTCGGCGGGATGCCTGCCAGCGAGAACATCATGACCATCATCACGAACGCGAACACCGGGCTGCGCTTGTTGAGGCCCTTGAAGTCGTCGATCGTTTCGGCTTCGAAGTCGCGGCGCGCGAGCAGCATCACCACGCCGAACGAGCCGAGCGTCGTGATCAGGTAGACGATCGCGTAGAACATCGCCGAGCTGTAGGCGTTCGCCGGTGCCGCCGCGTCGCCCTTCACGATGCCCGCGAGCAGGCCGAGCAGCACGAAGCCCATGTTCGAGATCGCCGAGTACGCGAGCATCCGCTTGATGTTGCGCTGGACGATACCGGTGATGTTACCGACGATCAGCGACAGCGCGGCGAGGATCACGAGCGCGGTCTGCCAGTTCTGTGCGAGCGGCAGCAGGCCCATCACCAGGAAGCGCAGGCCCCACGCGAACGCGGCAACCTTCGGGCCGCCGCCGACGAACAGCGTCATCGCGGTCGGTGCGCCCTGGTAGACGTCCGGCACCCACATGTGGAACGGCACGGCGCCGAGCTTGAACGCGATACCGGCGACGATGAAGACCACGCCGAACATCAGCACGGCTGCGTCGGTGTTGCCGCCGACCGCCTTGTACACCTCGCCCAGC
Organism: Burkholderia sp. Ac-20344; assembly: GCF_017104975.1. Classification (NCBI taxonomy): domain Bacteria; kingdom Pseudomonadati; phylum Pseudomonadota; class Betaproteobacteria; order Burkholderiales; family Burkholderiaceae; genus Burkholderia; species Burkholderia sp. Ac-20344. The sequence continues at coordinate 33,287 of NZ_JAAGPP010000060.1, read as the reverse complement.
TCGAGCGAGCCGGTCGCACCGTACAGCATCGAGATACCGTACAGCACGAAGCCCGACGCGAGCGCACCCAGCACGTAGTACTTCATCGCGGCTTCGCTCGACTGTGCGGCGTCGCGGCGCAGCGCGATGACTGCGTACAGCGACAGCGACATGAGTTCGAGACCGAGGTACAGCGTCAGGAAGTTGTTGCCCGACACCATGACCAGCTGGCCGAGCAGCGAGAACATGCCGAGCAGGAACACGTCGCCGCGGAACATGTCGCGATCTTCGAGGTACTTGCGCGAATAGACGAGCGAGACAGCGAAACCGAACGACACGACAGCCTTCATCATGCTCGCGAACGAGTCGACGACGACCATCTTCGAAAAGAAGTAGTACTGCTGCGGGTCGAGCGCCTGCACTGCGAACCACACGCCGGCGACGACCGACGATACGACCGCGATCAGATAGGTCAGGCGGCGGCCGGAAGCACCGGTAAAGGTGTCGTTCAGCCATGCGACGACGATGGCGGCCATCACCAGCGCGTCAGGCAACAGGACATTCATAGGAGCGTTCATGATCTTGATTTCCTCCGCTCGCGATTACTGGGCCAGCGGCAGCTTCGACTGCGCGACATGGGAGAGGAGGTTTTCCACGGAAACGTGCATCACGTCGGTGAAAGGCTTCGGATACAGGCCCATCAGCATCGTGAACGCGGCGAGCACGGCGAGCATCAGGAATTCGCGACGGCCGATGTCCTTCAGCTTGGCAACGTGATCGTTCGCAACCGCGCCGAAGTACACGCGCTTGTACATCCACAGCGTGTAGGCAGCACCGAGGATCAGCGTGAATGCCGCACCGAATGCGATCCAGAAGTTGTACTGGACGGCAGCGAGAATCACCATGAACTCGCCGACGAAACCCGACGTGCCCGGCAGGCCGCAGTTGGCCATCGAGAACAGCATCGCGAAGGCCGCGAACTTCGGCATCACGTTGACGACGCCACCGTAGTCGGCGATCTGGCGCGAGTGCACGCGGTCGTACAGCACGCCGATGCAGAGGAACATCGCGCCCGACACGAAGCCGTGCGAAATCATCTGGATGATCGCGCCTTCGACGCCGAGCTGGTTGAAGATGAAGAAGCCGAGCGTGACGAAGCCCATGTGCGCGATCGACGAATACGCGACCAGCTTCTTCATGTCGGACTGCACCATCGCGACGAGGCCGATGTAGATCACCGCGATCAGCGACAGCGTGATCACGACGGGTGCCAGGAAGTGGCTTGCGTCAGGCGTGATCGGCAGCGAGAAGCGCAGGAAACCGTACGCACCGAGCTTCAGCATGATCGCCGCCAGCACGACCGAGCCGCCCGTCGGCGCTTCCACGTGCGCATCCGGCAGCCAGGTGTGGACCGGCCACATCGGCACCTTCACCGCGAATGCGAGGAAAAAGGCAATGAACAACAGTATCTGCGGCGTCATCGCGATCTTCGCGTTCTGCCACGTCGCGAGGTCGAACGAGTGCGTTTCCGTGTACAGGTAGATCAGCGCGACCAGCATCAGCAGCGAGCCGGCCAGCGTGTACAGGAAGAACTTGAATGCCGCGTACACGCGGTTCGGGCCACCCCACACGCCGATGATGATGTACATCGGGATCAGGGTCGCTTCGAAGAACACGTAGAACAGCAGGCCGTCGGCCGCCGAGAATACGCCGATCATGATCCCGGACAGGATCAGGAACGCCGCGAGGTACTGCGCGACGTTCTCGGTGATCACTTCCCATGCGGCGATCACGACGATCACCGTAATCAGCGCGGTCAGCACGACGAACCACATCGAGATGCCGTCGACGCCGAGGTGATACGCAATGTCGAAGCGCTCGATCCAGGTCGACTTCTCGACGAACTGAAGCGCAGCCGTGCTCGAATCGAAGCCCGTGATCAGCGGGATCGTGACCGCAAGACCGAGCACCGAACCGATCAGCGCGATCCAGCGGGCCGTCCCCGGATTTTTATCGTTACCCACCGCAAGCACGAGGAGGCCGAAAACGATCGGCAACCAGATCGCGGTACTGAGAATCGGAAAAGCGTGCATTAAGTTGTCCCCCGCCTTATTTGCCGCCGAGCGTTACAAACAGGGTCAGGAGCCCCAGCATGCCGATGATCATGGCGAACGCGTAGTGATAGATGTAACCGGATTGGAGGAAGCGGATCACGCTGGCGAACCAGCCGATGAACCGGGCGCTGCCGTTGACGAGGCCGTCGATCACCACGACGTCACCCTCCTTCCACAGGCCGCGGCCGATCGCCACCGAACCACGGGCGAACACCACTTCGTTGATCTTGTCCATGTAGTACTTGTTGTCCAGCAGCGTGTAGATCGGACCGAACGCGCGGCGGATCGACGCCGGCAGTTCCGGACGCTTCAGGTACAGGAACCAGGCGACCACGACACCGGCGAGCGCAAGCCAGACCGGCAGGCCCGAAATCGAGTGCAGGCCCATGCCCACCCAGCCGTGGAACTCTTCGGCCATCTCGGCCAGTGCCGGATGGTTTTCGCCGATGAAGATCACCTTGTCGAATGCAACGCCGTGCTGGAAGAAGTCGCCGAACAGCATCGGGCTGATCGCGATCGCGCCGATGATGACCGACGGGATCGCCAGCAGGACCAGCGGCACCCACACGACCCACGGGGTCTCGTGCGGTTCGTGCGCATGGTCGTCATGACCGTGGCCATGGCCGTGATCGTCGTGGCCGTGCGCAGCTGCCATGCCCATCGGCGATTCCGGATGCTTCGGCTTGCGGAAGCGCTCTTCGCCGTGGAACACCAGGAAGTACATGCGGAACGAGTACAGCGCCGTGACGAACACGCTCGCGACGACCGCGAAGTACGCGAAGCCCGAACCCGGCAGGTGCGACAGCTTCACCGCGTCGATGATCGAGTCCTTCGAGTAGAAGCCCGAGAAGAACGGCGTGCCGATCAGCGCGAGCGAACCGACGAGCGACGTGATCCACGTGATCGGCATGTACTTGCGCAGGCCGCCCATGTTGCGCATGTCCTGGTCGTGGTGCATGCCCATGATGACCGAGCCGGCGCCGAGGAACAGCAGCGCCTTGAAGAACGCGTGCGTCATCAGGTGGAACACGGCGACCGGGTAAGCGGACACGCCGAGCGCGACGGTCATGTAGCCGAGCTGCGACAGCGTCGAGTATGCAACCACGCGCTTGATGTCGTTTTGGACGATGCCGAGGAAGCCCATGAAGAGCGCCGTGATCGCGCCGATCACCGTGATGAACGACAGCGCGGTGTCCGACAGCTCGAACAGCGGCGACATGCGCGACACCATGAAGATGCCGGCCGTCACCATCGTCGCCGCGTGAATCAGCGCCGAGATCGGGGTCGGGCCTTCCATCGAGTCCGGCAGCCACACGTGCAGCGGGAACTGTGCCGACTTGCCCATCGCACCGATGAACAGGCAGATACAGGCCACGGTCAGCAGGCCCCAGTCGGTGCCCGGGAAGTGCAGGCTCGCGAGTTCCGCGCGCTTCGCGAACACTTCGCCGTAATTCATCGAGCCGGCGAATGCGAGCAGCAGGCCGATCCCGAGCAGGAAGCCGAAGTCGCCCACGCGGTTCACGAGGAACGCCTTCATGTTCGCGTAGATCGCGCTCTCACGCGTGAAGTAGAAGCCGATCAGCAGGTACGACACCAGACCCACCGCTTCCCAGCCGAAGAACAGCTGCAGGAAGTTGTTGCTCATCACGAGCATCAGCATCGAGAACGTGAACAGCGAGATGTACGAGAAGAAGCGCTGGTAGCCGTCTTCTTCCGCCATGTAGCCGATCGTGTACACGTGCACCATCAGCGAGACGAAGGTCACGACGACCATCATCATCGCGGTCAGCGAATCGACGAGGAAGCCGATTTCGAGCTTCAGCGAGCCGACGTTCATCCATTCGTAGACGGTCGCATTGAAGCTTGCGCCGCCCATCACGTCGAAGAAGACTTTCGCCGACAGGAGGAACGCGATCATGACGCCGAGGATCGTGATCCGGTGTGCGCCCTTGCGCCCGACTGCGTTCCCGAACAGCCCCGCAATCAGCGAGCCGGCCAGCGGAGCGAGCGGAATCGCCAGCAGCAGGTTTTCATTGAGTGTCGTTGACATAACAGCGTTGCCTGAAATTAACCTTTGAGCTGATCGAGATCCTCGACATTGATCGTGTCGAGCTTACGGAACAGGGTCACCAGAATCGCCAGACCGATCGCGGCTTCCGCGGCGGCGACGGTCAGTACGAAGAACACGAAGATCTGGCCGTGCACATCGCCGAGGTAATGCGAGAACGCGACGAAGTTGGTGTTCACCGCCAGCAGCATCAGTTCGATCGACATCAGGATGATGATGATGTTGCGGCGGTTCAGGAAGATCCCGACGATCGCGATCGCAAACAGGATCGCGCCGAGCACAAGGTAGTGAGCAAGAGTCAGCATGGTTTTCTTTTCCTCCGCTTAGCCGTTGGTGCCCGAACCGGCTTCGCTCTGCGCCGTTTCCGGCTGCGGCTTGTCCGCTTCCATCTTCACGAGGCGCACGCGGTCATTGCGGCGCACCTTGACCTGATCCGACACGCGCTGGCGCTTGCTGTCCTTGCCCTTGCGCTCGGTCAGACCGATCGCGGCAATGATCGCGACCAGCAGCACGAGGCCGGCGATTTCGAACGCGAAGATGTAGTCGGTGTAGATCACCTTGCCGATCAGTCGCGTGTTCGACCAGTTGGCCATCTCGCCCGTCGCCATCGCATGCACCGTATGCGTATCGCCGTAGCCGCGCCACAGGATCAGCGCGGTTTCGATCACGATGATCGCGCCGACCACGGTCGCCATCGGGACGAAGCGCTTGAAGTCGCGGCGCAGGTAGTCGATGTTGATGTCCAGCATCATCACGACGAACAGGAACAGCACCATCACGGCGCCCACGTAGACCAGCACCAGCAGGATCGCGAGGAACTCCGCTTCCAGCAGCATCCAGATCGCGGCGGCGTTGAAGAACGCCAGCACAAGGAAAAGCGCAGACGCCACCGGGTTGCGCGAAGTGATCACCTTCAGCCCTGATACCACCAGGAGCAGCGCGAAGATGTAGAACAGTACGGTCGTGAATTCCATGATTACCGGTTCATCGTTAGGCCATAGTCAGGCGCGGCTTGCGGGACGCTCTCGCGTGCCGCACCCGTCGCGGCGGCTCGGCCCTGGCTTCGGGCCGGCACTGCAAACACAATCAACGATACGGCGCGTCGGCAGCCTTCGCCGCGGCGATGTCCTTCTCGTAGCGATCGCCCACCGCGAGCAGCATTTCCTTCGTGAAATACAGGTCGCCGCGCTTTTCGCCGTGGTACTCGAGAATCTGCGTCTCGACGATCGAATCGACCGGGCAGCTCTCTTCGCAGAAACCGCAGAAGATGCACTTCGTCAGGTCGATGTCGTAGCGCGTCGTGCGGCGCGTGTTGTCCGCGCGCGTTTCCGATTCGATCGTGATCGCCATCGCAGGGCATACGGCCTCGCACAGCTTGCACGCAATGCAGCGCTCTTCGCCGTTTTCATAGCGGCGCAGCGCATGCAGCCCGCGGAAGCGCGGCGAAATCGGGGTCTTCTCTTCCGGGAACTGCACGGTGAACTTGCGCTTGAACGTGTAGCGACCGGTCAGCGCGAGCCCCTTCAGCAGCTCGGTCAGGAAGAAAGTCTTAAAGAAGTGTTGGATAGCCGTCATGATTTCGTCCGATCTTTACTTCACCCAGATGTTCAGCGGCGACATCATCCAGCAGCCGACCACGACCACCCAGATCACCGTGACGGGCAGGAACACCTTCCAGCCCAGACGCATGATCTGGTCGTAACGGTAGCGCGGGAACGTCGCGCGGACCCAGATGAACACCGACAGCAGTGCGAAGACCTTCAGCACCAGCCAGAAGATGCCCGGGATGAACGACAGGAATTCGAACGGTGCATCCCAGCCACCGAGGAACAGCGTCGCAGCCAGCGCCGAGATCACGATCATGTTGATGTACTCGGCGAGGAAAAACAGCGCGAACGCCATACCCGAGTAATCGATCATGTGACCCGCGACGATTTCCGACTCCCCTTCCACCACGTCGAACGGGTGACGGTTCGTTTCGGCGATGCCCGAGATGAAGTACACGACGAACGCCGGCAGGAGCGGCAGCCAGTTCCACGACAGGAAGTTCACGCCGTGGCCGGCGAAGAAGCCATGCTGCTGCGAACCGACGATTTCCGACAGGTTCAGGCTGCCGGCCGTCATCAGCACCAGCACCAGCGCGAAGCCCATCGAGATTTCGTACGACACCATCTGTGCCGCAGCGCGCATCGCGCCGAGGAACGCGTACTTCGAGTTCGATGCCCAGCCCGCGAGAATCACCGCGTACACGCCGATCGACGAGATCGCCATCGCGTACAGCAGGCCCGCGTTCACGTTCGCGAGGACCGCTTCGGCCTGGAACGGGATCACGGCCCACACGGCGAACGCCGGCACGACGGTCATCACCGGCGCGATCAGGTACAGCCAGCGGCTCGCCGCGCTCGGTTGAATGACTTCCTTCAGCAGCAGCTTCAGCACGTCGGCGATCGGCTGCAGCAAGCCGCCGGGGCCGACGCGGTTCGGGCCGAGACGCACGTGCATCCAGCCGATCAGCTTGCGCTCCCACAGAATCAGGTACGCGACGCACAGCAGGATGACGACGGAGACGACGAGGATGCGCACGACTGCCCACACCGTCGGCCACGCGAAGCCGAGAAGCTGGGACCCGCCCGCGTTGATCGTATCGAACAAGCTCATTTACGCCTTCTCCACCACCAGTTCACCGGACAGGCTGCCGAGCGCTGCGCCGGCAGGCGTCGCCGCCGACACGCGAACGACCGTCTCCGCAAGATTCGCGTCGCGCACGGCCGGCAACTGCACCGCACGCTCGCCCTGGCGCACGCGCACGGCGTCGCCTTCCTTCAAGCCCAGCTTGTCGAACAGCGCGGCCGGCAGGGCTGCGGCATTCGCCGCCTTCGCGGCGGCCGTCAGGTGCAGCGCACCTGCGCGGCGCACGAGCGCGTCGGCGTGATAGATCGGCACATCGGCCAGACGCTCGAAGCCGCCGTTCGCGGCATTCGTCGCGACGCGCACCGGCGCGACCGACGTCTGGTTCGACAGGCGACCCGCGACGCCGGCGTCGCCGAGCGCGGCGAGACGCACTTCTTCCGAGGTCTCGTATTCGAAGTTCGGCAGGCCGAGCAGGCTGCCGAGCACGCGCAGCACCTTCCAGCCCGGACGCGTGTCGCCGAGCGGGCGCACGACGCCGTTGAAGCTCTGCACGGTGCCTTCCGCATTCACGTACGTGCCGGCCGTTTCCGTGAACGGCGCAACCGGCAGCAGCACGTCGGCGTAGTCGAGGCCGTGCTTGAACGGCGACATCACGACGACCATTTCGGCCTGGTTCAGCGCGGCAAGCGCCTGCGCCGGATCGGCCGTGTCGAATTCCGGTTCGACGTTCAGCAGCACGTAGCCCTTGCGCGGCTGCGCGAACGCTTCGCGTGCATTCAGGCCGCCCTCGCCCGGCAGTGCGCCGACGACGTGCGCACCGACCGTGTTCGCCGCTTCCGTCAGGAAGCCGAACGTGGCGCCGGTGTTGTCGGCGATCCACTGTGCGACGGCGTGCAGCTTCGCGAATTGCGGGTGACGGACGGCCACGTTGCCGAGCAGCACCGCGCGGCGCTCGCCGTTCGCGAGCGACTGGGCGACGGCTTGCGCAGCTGGCGATGCCGTGACGCCCGCGAGCGTGTCCGGCAGCGCGACGCCGCGCAGTTGCGCGACGGCAGCAGCAACGCCGGCCAGCTCGTCGAGCCATGCCGACGGCGCGGCGACGATGCGCTTCGCGGTCGGGATCAGCGAGTCGTCGGCGGTCGCGTGCAGGAAGTGCAGCTTCGCGCCGTTCTTCGCGGCCTGACGCAGGCGGGCGGCGAACAGCGGGTGGTCGCGGCGCAGGAACGAACCGACGACGAACGCGGCGTCCACGTTCGACAGGTCGGCGATCGGCATGCCGAGCCACGGTGCGCCCTGGACCGGCGCCGAGAAATCCTGCTGACGCAGGCGGAAGTCGACGTTCGGCGTCTTCAGTTCGTCGGCGAGCTGCTTCACGAGGAACAGCTCTTCAGCGGTGCTGTGCGCGCTCGCGAGCATCGCCAGCGCGTTCGCGCCGTGATCCGCGGCGATGCCCTTCAGGCCCTTCGCGACGTATTCGAGCGCGGTCTGCCAGTCGGTCTCGATCCACTGGCCGCCCTGCTTCAACATCGGCTTCGTCAGGCGCTCTTCGCTGTTGAGGCCTTCATACGAGAAGCGATCCTTGTCCGAGATCCAGCATTCGTTGATGGCTTCGTTCTCGAACGGCAGCACGCGCATCACGCGGTTGTTCTTCACCTGCACCACGAGGTTCGCACCGACGGAATCGTGCGGGCTCACCGACTTGCGGCGCGACAGCTCCCACGTACGGGCGCTGTAGCGGAACGGCTTGCTGGTCAGCGCGCCGACCGGGCACAGGTCGATCATGTTGCCCGACATCTCGGAGTCGACCGTCTTGCCGACGAACGTCGTGATTTCCGAGTGCTCGCCGCGGCCCAGCATGCCGAACTCCATCACGCCGGCGATTTCCTGGCCGAAGCGGACGCAGCGCGTGCAGTGGATGCAGCGCGACATTTCTTCCATCGAGATCAGCGGTCCCACGTTCTTGTGGAACACCACGCGCTTCTCTTCCGAGTAGCGCGACGACGACTTGCCGTAGCCGACCGCCAGATCCTGCAGCTGGCATTCGCCGCCCTGATCGCAGATCGGGCAGTCGAGCGGGTGGTTGATGAGGAGGAATTCCATCACCGACTGCTGCGCCTTCACGGCCTTGTCGGATTGCGTATGGACGATCATGCCGGCCGACACGGGGGTCGCGCAGGCAGGCACGGCCTTCGGCATCTTCTCGACTTCGACGAGACACATCCGGCAGTTGGCCGCAACCGACAGTTTCTTGTGATAGCAGAAGTGAGGAATGTACGTATCCGCCTTGTGCGCAGCCTGGATCACCATGCTGCCTTCGGGCACCTCGACCTTCTTGCCGTCTATTTCAAGTTCAACCATGATGGTGAATGGTCCTTAACCTATTTCCGCCCGTTCGCGCCTTCGCCCGACCGTGCGCTCAAATTCCGCAACCGGGTTCGCTTCAGGCCGCCGCCGCGTGCGCGTGGCCGCCGACCATGCAGTGCTTGTGCTCGACGTGGTACGCGAATTCGTCCCAGTAGTGCTTGAGCATCCCGCGTACCGGCATCGCCGCCGCATCGCCGAGTGCACAGATCGTGCGGCCCATGATGTTCTCGGCAACCGAGTTCAGCAGGTCCAGATCTTCCTGGCGGCCTTCGCCATGCTCGATACGGTTCACGACGCGATACAGCCAGCCGGTGCCTTCGCGGCACGGCGTGCACTGGCCGCACGATTCCTCGTAGTAGAAGTACGACAGGCGCAGCAGCGAGCGCACCATGCAGCGCGTCTCGTCCATCACGATCACCGCGCCGGAACCGAGCATCGAGCCCGCCTTCGCGATCGAATCGTAGTCGAGATCCGTCTGCATCATGATGTCGCCCGGGATCACCGGCGCCGACGAACCGCCCGGAATCACGGCCTTGATCTTCTTGCCGCCGCGCATTCCGCCGGCGAGCTCCATCAGCGTCGCGAACGGCGTGCCGAGCGGCACTTCGTAGTTGCCCGGACGCTCGACGTCGCCCGACACCGAGAAAATCTTCGTGCCGCCGTTGTTCGGCTTGCCGATCTCGAGGTAATTCTGCGGCCCGATGGACAGCAGGAACGGCACCGCGGCGAACGTCTCGGTGTTGTTGATCGTGGTGGGCTTGCCGTACACGCCGAAGCTCGCCGGGAACGGCGGCTTGAAGCGCGGCTGGCCCTTCTTGCCTTCGAGCGACTCGAGCAGCGCCGTTTCCTCGCCGCAGATGTACGCGCCGTAACCGTGGTGCGCGTGCAGCTGGAACGAGAATTCCGAGCCCATGATGTTGTCGCCGAGGAACCCGGCGGCGCGCGCTTCATCGAGCGCGGCTTCGAAGCGTCGATACACTTCGAAGATTTCGCCGTGGATGTAGTTGTAGCCGACGGTGATGCCCATCGCGTACGCGCCGATGGCCATGCCTTCGATCAGCGCATGCGGGTTCCAGCGCAGGATGTCGCGATCCTTGAACGTGCCCGGCTCGCCTTCGTCCGAGTTGCAGACGAGGTACTTCTGCCCCGGGAACTGGCGCGGCATGAAGCTCCACTTCAGGCCGGTCGGGAAGCCCGCACCGCCACGGCCACGCAGGCCCGACGCCTTGACGTCGGCGATCACCTGCTCGGGCGGAATCTTTTCTTCGAGAATGCGGCGCAGCTGCTTGTAGCCGCCGCGCGCGACGTAATCTTCGAGATGCCAGTTCTCGCCGTTCAGACCAGCGAGGATCAGCGGTTTGATGTGACGGTCGTGGAGGGACGTCATTTCGAGAGCTCCTCAAGCAGCTGGTCGATCTTCTCGCGGCTCATGAAGCTGCACATTCTGTGATTGTTCACCAGCAGCACCGGCGCATCGCCGCACGAGCCCATGCATTCGCCTTCCTTCAGCGTGAACTTGCCGTCGGGCGTGGTCTCGCCGAAGCCGATGCCCAGCTTCTGTTTCAGGTAGTCGGCGGTCGCTTCGGCGCCGCCGTCCGGCCCGAGCTGGCACGGCAGGTTCGTGCAGAGCGTGATCTTGTGCTTGCCGACCGGGTTGAGCTCGTACATCGTGTAGAACGTCGCGACTTCCTGCACGGCAACGGCCGGCATGCCGAGATAGTCCGCAACGAACTGCATCAGTTCGGGCGACAGCCAGCCGTGCTCTTCCTGAGCAACGGCCAACGCCGACATCACGGCGGACTGCTTCTGATCGGCGGGATACTTCGTCAACGCTCGATCGATTTCCTTCAGGCCTTCAGCTGAGATCATTTTCAGACACGACTCTTTCAATTCCTACCGAACGAACAACCTGCCGCACACTGGGGTGCATGGACGGCAGACCTGGCGCTCACTCTGTTGACAGCTTGCGAAGCCGCGCCGGTTCAGCGCGCATCGCGTGTGACTGACTGCTCGCCGCCCGCTCGCGCGGGCGGCGCTAACCATTAGCGATCGATTTCGCCGAACACGATGTCCTGCGTACCGATGATCGTGACGGCGTCGGCGATCATGTGACCGCGCGCCATTTCGTCGAGCGACGCCAGGTGCGCGAAACCCGGTGCGCGAATCTTGAGGCGATACGGCTTGTTGGCGCCGTCCGACACGAGGTAGATGCCGAACTCACCCTTCGGATGCTCGACCGCCGCGTACGCTTCGCCTTCCGGCACATGGAAACCTTCGGTGAAGAGCTTGAAGTGGTGAATCAAGTCTTCCATGTTGGTCTTCATGCCGACGCGCGACGGCGGGGCAACCTTGTGATTGTCCGTCATCACCGGGCCCGGATTCTTGCGGAGCCACTCAATACACTGTTTCGCGATGCGGATCGACTGGCGCATTTCTTCGACACGCACCAGATAGCGGTCGTAGCAATCGCCGTTCACGCCGACCGGCACGTCGAAATCCATGCGATCGTACACTTCGTACGGCTGTTTCTTGCGCAGATCCCACGCGATGCCCGAGCCGCGCAGCATCGGGCCCGTCAGGCCCATCTGCAGCGCACGTTCCGGGCTGACCACGCCGATCCCGACCAGACGCTGCTTCCAGATCCGGTTGTCGGTGAGCAGCGTTTCGTATTCGTCGACGCACTTCGGGAAGCGCGTGAAGAAGTCGTCGATGAAATCGAGCACCGAGCCGCTACGCGCTTCGTTCATCTTCGCGAGCGCCTTCTCGTTGCGGATCTTCGACGCCTTGTATTGCGGCATTGCGTCAGGCAAGTCGCGGTAGACGCCGCCCGGACGGTAGTACGCCGCGTGCATCCGGGCGCCGGACACCGCTTCGTACACGTCCATCAGGTCTTCGCGCTCGCGGAACGCATACAGGAACACGGCCATCGCGCCGACGTCGAGCGCGTGCGCGCCGATCCACATCAGGTGGTTCAGCACGCGCGTGACCTCGTCGAACAGCACGCGGATGTACTGCGCGCGCTCCGGCACTTCGATGCCGAGCAGCTTTTCGATCGCGAGCACGTAGCCGTGCTCGTTGACCATCATCGACACGTAGTCGAGACGGTCCATGTACGGCACGGACTGGATGAACGTTTTGGATTCCGCGAGCTTTTCCGTCGCGCGGTGCAGCAGGCCGATGTGCGGATCGGCACGCTGGATGACTTCGCCGTCGAGCTCGAGCACGAGGCGCAGCACGCCGTGCGCTGCCGGGTGCTGCGGGCCGAAGTTGAGCGTGTAGTTCTTGATTTCTGCCATGACGCCCCCTTAATGTTTCAGACCGCCATAGCGATCCTCGCGGATCACGCGCGGCGTGATTTCGCGCGGCTCGATCGTCACCGGCTGGTACACGACCCGCTTCTCTTCCGGGTCGTAACGCATTTCGACGTAGCCCGACACCGGGAAGTCCTTGCGGAACGGGTGGCCGATGAAGCCGTAGTCGGTGAGGATGCGGCGCAGGTCGGGGTGGCCTTCGAACACGATGCCGTACAGGTCGAACGCTTCGCGCTCGTACCAGTTCGCGGAGGTCCAGATGTCGACCAGCGATGCCACGATCGGCAGGTCGTCGTCCGGCGCGAATGCGCGCAGGCGCAGACGCCAGTTGTTCGTGACCGACAGCAGGTGCGACACGGCCGCGAAGCGCGGGCCGTCGTAGGCGCCGTCGCCGAAGGTCTGGTAGTCGACGCCGCACAGGTCGATCAGCTGCTCGAAACGGAGCTTCGGATCGTCGCGCAGCGTCTTTGCGACTTCGAGGTAATCGCTCGCCTTCACGACGAGCGTCAGTTCACCGATCGCTTCGGTGAGGCTCACCACGCGCGCGCCGAGCGCGGCTTCGAGGTTGGCCTTGAGGGTCTCGATTTTGCTTGCCATATTGAGGGGACGCTCGGGGCTTTATTGACGGGCGATGGTATTGGTGCGGCGGATCTTCGCCTGAAGCTGGATCACGCCGTAGACCAGCGCCTCGGCCGTGGGCGGACAGCCCGGCACGTAGACGTCGACCGGCACGATCCGGTCGCAACCGCGAACCACCGAATACGAGTAGTGGTAGTAGCCGCCGCCGTTCGCGCACGACCCCATCGAGATCACCCAGCGCGGCTCGGCCATCTGGTCGTACACGCGACGCAGCGCGGGTGCCATCTTGTTGCAGAGCGTGCCGGCGACGATCATCACGTCCGACTGGCGCGGGCTCGGGCGAAACACGACGCCGAACCGGTCCAGGTCGTAACGGGCCGCGCCCGCATGCATCATTTCGACGGCGCAACACGCGAGCCCGAACGTCATCGGCCACAGCGAGCCGGTACGCGTCCAGTTGATCAGCTTGTCAGCCGTCGTGGTGACAAACCCTTCCTTCAAGACCCCTTCGATACTCATTTGCTTTCCACTCCAGACGAGCGACCGAGCGTGGCCGCCCATGCAAACCGGCGATTAACCCATCACTCCCAGTCGAGGCCGCCTTTCTTCCAGATATAGGCAAAGCCCAGCAGGAATTCGAGCAGAAAAATCATCATTGCGATGAAACCCGGCCAGCCGATATCCCGGAGCGCGACGCCCCACGGGAACAGGAATGCGGTTTCGAGATCGAAGATGATGAACAGGATGGCGACGAGGTAGTACCGGACGTCGAACTTCATCCGGGCGTCTTCAAAGGCTTCGAAGCCGCACTCGTACGGTGCGTTCTTCTCGACGTCCGGCTTGTTGGGACCAAGGAGCTTGCCGATGCTGACCAGCGCTATACCTAAACCAGTGCCCACGAGGAGGAACAACAAGACGGGGTAATAGGCTGCGAGGTTCAAGGCAATCCTCTATCGGTTGGTTCTGAGCGTCCGGAGAATACCACTTCCGGCGGAAGGAATCATTTCGGAGTGCAGGCGATCGCAAGACAACCGCAAGCCCACCCCAGAAATGAAAAATGCCAGCCACTAGAAGCGGCTGGCATTGAGTAACTTTGGTGCCGACGGCGAGACTCGAACTCGCACAGCTTTCGCCACTACCCCCTCAAGATAGCGTGTCTACCAATTTCACCACGTCGGCACTGCATGCAACCGGGGTTGTAACTACTTGTTTCCCGCGAATCGCTTCAAGAATTAGATTCTAACCCGACTCCGGGATTTGTTCAACGCACAAACGCGAAAAATTTAACTTTTTATTTCGGGACATCCTGGCCCGGCGCGCTTGCAGCCGAACCGGCGGCAGCAGATGCCGCGACAGCCGGCGCCGACGCAGCAGGCGCCGATGCCGGTGCGGTCGAGACCGCGCCAAGCACGCCCGCCGACGGCGTCGACTTGTACGAACCGAGGTACGTCAGCGCGAGCGTCGCGACGAAGAAAATCGTCGCGAGAATACCCGTCGTGCGCGACAGGAAGTTGGCCGAGCCCGTTGCACCGAACAGGCTGCCCGACGCGCCGCTGCCGAACGCAGCGCCCATGTCGGCACCCTTGCCGTGCTGCAGGAGCACGAGACCAATCACACCGAGTGCAGACAGCACCTGCACCACAATAATCAGCGTCTTGAATAACAGCATCACACCCACCCGAATGGTTCGGGCGACCGGAACGACCGGCCGCCGTCATGGTTCAATTCGATCGCGAACCGCTCAGCGCGCGGCCCGGCAGATCGCCAGGAAATCTTCCGCCTTCAGCGACGCGCCGCCGATCAGGCCACCGTCGATGTCCGGCTGCGCAAACAGCTCTTCCGCGTTGTCCGGCTTCACACTGCCGCCGTACAGCACGGATACGCCCCCCGCGCCCTTTGCCGCGAGACGCGCACGCAGGAACGCGTGCACGTCCTGTGCCTGCGCCGACGTCGCGCTCTTGCCCGTACCGATCGCCCAGACCGGCTCGTACGCGACGACGATGCGCGCAGCCTCGTCGGCCGTCAGCACGGCCAGCACTGCATCGAGCTGGGCACCGACCACCTGCTCGGTCGCCCCCGACTCGCGCTCGTCGAGCGTCTCGCCGACGCACACGACAGGCGTGAGCCCCGCCGCGAGCGCGCGCTGCGTCTTCGCCGCGACCGTCTCATTACGCTCGCCGTGATACGCGCGACGCTCCGAGTGACCGACGATCGCATAGCGCGCGCCGAACTCCGCAACCATCGCGGCCGCCACTTCGCCGGTGAACGCGCCCTGCTCGTGCGCCGACACGTCCTGCGCCCCCCAGGCGACACGGCCGCCGTCGAGTTGCGCCTGAACCTGTGCGAGATATGGGAACGGCACGCACACGCCGACCGACGTTTCGGCCGCCACCGCGCCCGCGCCCTGCACCACTTCGTTCAGCAACGCCTTGTTGCCGGCCAGCCGGCCGTGCATCTTCCAGTTGCCGATCACACGCTTAGTTCTCTGTTTCGACATCGTGTCCGTCACCGCTTGGTCATTAACGCGCCGGAAACCGGCCGTCAGGTTTGATCTGGCGAAGCAAACCGGCGATTTTACTGCGCGCGGCTTGAACCGGTCAAACCGCGCATGTCAAGCCCGGCCGCACGGGCCGTCAGGCGTTCGTACCCCAATCGAGCACGATCTTGCCGGTGTGCTCGCTGCTTTCCATCAGCGCATGCGCCTGCGCGGCTTCCGCGGCGGGCAATACGCGATAGATCACCGGCTTGATGCGGCCGTCGGCAATCAGCGGCCACACGCGCGCCTTCAGTTGCGCGGCGATCTGCGCCTTGAACTCGACCGGACGCGGGCGCAGCGTCGAACCCGTGATCGTCAGCCGGCGGCGCAGGATCTCGCCCAGGTTGACGTCGGCCTTCGCGCCGCCGAGCAACGCGATCAGCACGAGACGGCCGCCATCCGCGAGCGCGGACAGTTCGCGCGGCACGTACGAGCCCGCCACCATGTCGAGGATCACGTCGACGCCGCGATCGTGCGTCAGCGACTTCACGACCTCGACGAAGTCCTCCGTCTTGTAGTTGATCGCGCGTTCGGCGCCGAGCGCCTCGCACGCGCGGCACTTGTCGGCGGTACCGGCCGTCGCGAACACGCGAAAGCCGAGCGCATGCGCGATCTGGATTGCCGTCACGCCGATGCCGCTCGAGCCGCCCTGCACGAGCAGCGTCTCCTGCTCGCCGCCCTCGCCCGCGCCGAGCTGCGCACGGTCGAACACGTTGCTCCACACGGTGAAAAACGTTTCGGGCAGCGACGCGGCCTCGATATCGGTCAGCTCGTCGGGCACCGGCAGGCATTGCGGCAGCGGTGCGACCGCATACTCGGCATAGCCGCCGCCCGCGAGCAGCGCACATACGCGATCGCCGAGCTTCAGGCCGAACGGATTCAGCGCGGCGTCGGACAGGTCGCCGCCGACGATCTCGCCCGCGATCTCGAGGCCCGGCAGATCCGACGCACCCGGCGGCGGCGCATAGGCGCCCTTGCGCTGGAACACGTCGGGCCGGTTCACACCGGAAGCCGCCACCTTGATCAGCACTTCGCCGCGCTTCGGCTCGGGGCGCGGACGCTCCGCAATCTTCAGCACGTCGGGGGCGCCGAACTCGGTGATTTCGATGGCTTTCATGGTGAGGGTCGCTCCGGGGTCAGGATCGGATCGGATGGCGCGCCCGCGCGCGGCACGGGCGCCTGGCCGGCGCTGCTGCGCCGCACAACGATGCTACAGAAAAAACGGCCGGCACGCTTTCGCACTGCCGGCCGTTGGTCCGCCTGCCCGCTTACTGCTGCGGCGGCGTGTCCGACTGTGCCGCCGCCGCTGCTTCATTCAGCAGCGCCTTCGCCGACAGACGCACGCGACCCTTTTCGTCCGTCTGGATGACCTTGACCTTCACGTGCTGGCCTTCCTTCAGGTAGTCGTTGATGTCCTTCACACGCTCGTTGACGATTTCCGAGATGTGCAGCAGGCCGTCCTTGCCCGGCAGCAGGTTCACGATCGCGCCGAAATCGAGCAGCTTCAGAACCGTGCCTTCGTACACCTGGCCGACTTCGATCTCGGCCGTGATGTTCTCGATGCGCTTCTTCGCTTCGGCCATGCCGTCGCTGTTCGTGCTCGCGATCGTCACGACGCCGTCGTCGGAGATGTCGATGGTCGTGCCGGTTTCTTCCGTCAGCGCGCGGATCACCGAACCGCCCTTGCCGATCACGTCGCGGATCTTTTCCGGGTTGATCTTGATCGTGATCATGCGCGGCGCGAACTCCGACAGTTGCGTGTTCGCACCCGAGACGGCAGACGTCATCTTGCCGAGGATGTGCATGCGGCCTTCCTTCGCCTGCGCGAGCGCGACCTGCATGATTTCCTTCGTGATGCCCTGGATCTTGATGTCCATCTGCAGCGCCGTCACGCCCTGCTCCGTGCCGGCCACCTTGAAGTCCATGTCGCCGAGGTGATCTTCGTCGCCGAGGATGTCGGTCAGCACAGCGAACTTGTTGCCTTCGAGGATCAGGCCCATCGCGATACCCGCGACGTGCGCCTTCATCGGCACGCCGGCGTCCATCAGTGCGAGGCAGCCGCCGCACACCGATGCCATCGACGACGAACCGTTCGATTCGGTGATTTCCGACACGACGCGGATCGAGTAGCCGAATTCGTCGGCGCTCGGCAGGCACTTGACCAGTGCACGCTTCGCGAGGCGGCCGTGGCCGATTTCGCGGCGCTTCGGCGAGCCGACGCGGCCCGTTTCGCCGGTCGCGAACGGGGGCATGTTGTAGTGGAGCATGAAGCGCTCGCGGTACTCGCCTTCGAGCGCGTCGATAATCTGCTCGTCACCCTTCGTGCCGAGCGTCGCAACGACCAGCGCCTGCGTCTCGCCGCGCGTGAACAGCGCCGAGCCGTGGGTACGCGGCAGCACGCCGGTGCGGATCTCGATCGGGCGCACGGTGCGCGTGTCGCGGCCGTCGATGCGCGGCTCGCCGTTCAGGATCTGCGAACGGACGATCTTGGCTTCGATGTCGAACAGCACGTTGCCGACGGTCGCCTTGTCCGCTGCGACCGTACCGGCCGCCAGCGCGTCTTCCTCGAGCTTCGCCGAGGTCGCTGCGTACACTTCCTTCAGCTTCGCCGAGCGCGCTTGCTTGTCGCGGAGCTGGTAAGCCGCGAGCAGGTCGTTCTGTGCCAGCTCGGTCACGCGCGCGATCAGCGCTTCGTTCTTCGGTGCCGGCTGCCAGTCCCACTCGGGCTTGCCGCCTTCGCGCACCAGTTCGTGGATCGCGTCGATCGCGACCTGCATCTGCTCGTGGCCGAACACCACGGCGCCCAGCATCACGTCTTCCGACAGCTGGTCGGCTTCCGACTCGACCATCAGCACGGCGCGTTCCGTACCCGCGACGACGAGGTCGAGGCTCGATGCCTTGATCTGGTCACGCGTCGGGTTCAGCACGTAGGCGTTGTCGATGTACGCGACGCGCGCGGCACCGACCGGACCGTTGAACGGCAGGCCCGACACGGCGAGCGCAGCCGATGCGCCGATCAGCGCGGGGATGTCCGCCGGGATGTCCGGGTTCACGGACAGCACGTGGATCACGACCTGGACTTCGTTGTAGAAGCCTTCCGGGAACAGCGGGCGCAGCGGACGGTCGATCAGGCGCGACGTCAGCGTCTCGTGCTCCGACGGACGGCCTTCGCGACGGAAGAAGCCGCCCGGGATCTTGCCGGCCGAGTAGGTCTTCTCGAGGTAGTCGACGGTCAGCGGGAAGAAATCCTGGCCCGGCTTCGCCGACTTCGCACCGACGACGGTTGCCAGCACGACGGTGTCTTCGACGTCGACGATCACGGCGCCGCTCGCCTGGCGAGCGACTTCACCGGTTTCGAGGCGCACCTTGTGCTGGCCCCACTGGAATTCCTTCACGACCTTGTTGAACATGGACATGGTTGCTCCTTTGAATTCATGCATTTCATTCGCCGCGCCGGCCATCCCGCGCGGCGGCGTCCCGACCGAATCACCCGGAGCAAGGTGTGTTTTTTATGCCATTCCAGCGCGGCGCTCGTGCAGCGGCGCGCTGGAATGACACAAATCCTGCCCCGGTATCGGTCGTTGCGGCAGCCCGGCACGACCGTGCCGGACAGCCTGCGGTGCGTGTGACGCTACGCACCGCGCAAAAACAAAATGCCTGTATCAGCGGACTGACACAGGCATCTTGCTGGCGGCAATCGCCTCGATTACTTACGCAGACCCAGCTTCTCGATCAGTGCGCGGTAACGGTCGGCATCCTTGCCCTTGAGGTAGTCGAGCAGCTTGCGGCGGCGGCTCACCATGCGCAGCAGGCCGCGGCGGCTGTGGTGATCCTTCGCGTGGGTCTTGAAGTGACCCGTCAGTTCGACGATACGTGCGGTCAGCAGTGCGACCTGGACTTCGGGCGACCCCGTGTCGTTGGTACCGCGGGCGAACTGAGCAACGACTTCCGACTTCTTGATATCTGCAACAGACATGTGATTTCCTTTCTAACTGAACAGGCGGACACGGAAGAATGGCCGTGCCGTGACTTACAACCGGCGGGCATTGTAGCACAACTCCGCGCCGTTCTTACCGCCTCCTGTCACGGGCGCGTCATCGAGCAGGCGGACGGCATCTCCGTGCGCTGCGCCGGCACTGCCAGCACCGTCCGGAAGCCATAGCCCGACCCCTCGTTGTCGAAGCGCACGCCGGGCGTGCCGGCCTTGTCCATCTCCATCACGTAAAGGGGCTGGATCAACTGATGATCCTGCGCGCGCATCCGCGACGCGTGGAAGCCGTCGTCGAACGACAGGCCCTCGAGCGCGCGCGCGACTGCGACGGGGTCGGCCGACCCCGCGCGGCTCATCGCAGCAGCCAGCATCTCGATCATCAGGCTCATCCGCCGCACCGGATAGTCGTCCTGGGCGGCCGGAAAACGGTTCCGGAACGCGTGGTAGAACGCATCGGATTTCGCGCCGCCCGCGTTCGGATGCCAGTCCGCCACGGCCACGACGCGCCCGACACCGGCGTCGCCGAGTGCCGCCGGGGCGCCAAGGCTGTTGCCGTAAAACGTATAGAACTTCGCATTCAGCCCCTGCTCGCGCGCCGCCTTCACGAGCAGCGTGAGGTCGTTGCCCCAGTTGCCGGTCACGACGGCGTCGGCGCCGCTCGCGCGGATCTTCGCAATGTACGGTGAGAAATCCTTGATCCGGCCGATCGGGTGGAATTCGTCGCCGGCGATCGTCACGTCCGGGCGCCGCGCGGCCAGCGCCTGCCGTGCGAGCGTGCTGACGTCGTGGCCGAAACTGTAGTCCTGGTTCAGCAGGTAGACCTTGCGCAGCGCGCGGTCGCGCGCCATTACGTCCGCGAGCGCGGCCATCCGCATGCCCGCATGCGCATCGAAGCGGAAATGCCAGAAACTGCAGCGCGCGCCGGTCAGTGCAGGATCGTCGGCCGAATAGTTGAGGAACAGCATCCGGTTGTCCGGATCGCGCGCGTTCAGCTTGTCGAGCGCCGCGACGAGCGCGGCCGCGACGGCCGAGCTGTTGCCCTGCGTGACGAAACCGAGATGGCGGTCCGCGGCCGCGCGCAACTGCACGAGCGCCTCCTCGGGGCTGCCCTTGCTGTCGAGCACGACGAGTTCGAGGGGATGCGCGCCGTCGCGCAGCTTCACGCCGCCCGCCGCGTTGACCTGCTCGACGCCGAAGCGCAGGTTGTGCTCGACCGCCGCGCCCGCATTCGCGAACGGGCCCGACATCCCTTCGATCAGCGCGATCCGCACCGGCTCGCCGCCGGCAAACGCGGACGACACCATCATCCACCCCGCGCTCAACGCGAGCGCGCACCGCTTCCACCCCAGCATCGGCCACCTGCCCTTCAATCTGCCCGAGAAGCGCGGATCATAGGCCGGCGCCCCCGCCGCCCGCAAGCGTGACGGCGCCGGCGATCCGCACCGATTTTTTTTCGCGCGATGCGCGGTCGCGCGCCGTCCGTGATAAAACGGGACTTGTTTCCGTGTTCTGGAGAATCCCCATGCGCATTCGCATTTCCGCGCGCCTGCCGGTGCTGCTCGCCAGCGCTGCCGCGCTGCTGGCCGGTTGCGCGCAACCGTGGCAGCAATACCAGGCCGGCCAGGACGAGTCGGCGATCGTTGCACGCATGGGCCCGCCGCGCGAGATCTACGACCTGCCCGGCGGCGGCAAGCGCCTGATGTGGCCGACCCAGCCGATGGGCGAAATCACCATCGCGGCCGACGTCGACGCGGCCCACAAGATCGTCAACGTGCGCCAGGTCCTGCAGCCGAGCGAGTTCTATCGTGCGGAGATCGGCAAGTGGACGAAGACCGACGTGCTCGTCAACTTCGGACGCCCCGTCGAGACGTCCTACTTCCCGCTGATGAAGCGCGAGGTGTGGACCTACCGGTATCTCGAGGACAACGTCTGGTACATGATGTACAGCTTCTACTTCGATCCGCAGGGCATCCTGCGCATCACGCAGAAAACACCCGACCCGCTGCACGACCCCGACCGCCGCAACCTGTTCTGACCGATTACGCATTTATACGCAATTTTCACCATGGCCATTCACGAATCATTTCGTGAATGGCCATTTCCTTTTTTCCGCATTCCGATTATTTCGGAAAATTCCGCGGAAATCTTTTCCGATCGTTACATTCAAATGGCAACACGCTGACATCCCCGTCATGCGGGCCTCTGCGCGGAAACAGGCACGCGCAGTACATGTCATGCGGCGAATTGGTGCATGCAATGCACTACGTCAAGCCAATTTGAAACAATTTGTTTCAGTACACCCGAAGTGCTAGGGCATACCCCTAATATCAGTCGAAATAGAACCTTTCAATTTAGAAAGAATGCCGCTGCATCATTTCTGTCAATATTCGTTTGCCTTTATCAGAAAGGAGTCCTTATGAATCGCCCCAAGAGCATGCTGGTTGCCAACATCGCCTGGGCCCGCGAAACGCGTGAATACACGCCCGGTTTCTTCGACGCGCTGGCGCGCGGCCAGAACCCGCGCGTGCTGTGGATCGGCTGCGCCGACAGCCGCGTGCCGGCCGAAACCATCACGCACTGCGCACCCGGCGAGCTGTTCGTCCATCGCAACATCGCGAACCTGTTCCATCCCGACGACGACAATTCCGCCAGCGTGCTCGAGTACGCGGTGCGCGTGCTGCAGGTCGACCACGTGATCGTGTGCGGCCACTACGGGTGCGGCGGCGTACGCGCGTCGCTGCTGCCGCCCCCGTCGGATCTGCCGCACGTCGCGCGCCGCATTGCGCCGCTCTGTGCGCTCGCACGGCGCCATCGCGACACGCTCGACGGGCTCGACGAAACCGCCGCCGCCGACCGCCTCGCCGAACTCAACGTGCTCGAACAGGTGCGGCTGCTGCGCGCATCCCCGATCGTGCAGGGCCGCGAACGGCCGCCGCTCGTGCACGGCTGGATCTTTTCGCTCGCCGACGGCCGCCTGCAGGAACTCGATTCCGGCTATACCACGCCGCCCGCCGACGTCGAACCCGTGCCGGCCGCGACGGCCGGCGCGATCGGCTGACCTCCCCCGCCCCAAGCCAACGAAATCGCCCCAACCATGAAACTGAACGAGCGCCTGTCCACCCTGCCGCGCGACATCGTCGCCGGCGTCGTCGTTTTCCTCGTCGCGCTGCCGCTGTGTCTCGGCATCGCGAATGCATCCGGCGTCGAGCCGTTCGCCGGGCTCGTGTCCGGCATCGTCGGCGGCATCGTCGTCGCGCTGCTGAGCGGCTCGTCGCTGTCCGTCAGCGGGCCGGCCGCCGGCCTCGTCGTGATCGTCGTCGAAGGCATCGCACAACTCGGCAGCTTCTCCGCGTTCCTGCTCGCGGTACTGCTGTCCGGCGTACTGCAGTTCGGGTTCGGCATGCTGCGCGCCGGCCGTTTCGCCGCCTATGTGCCGTCGCCCGTCATCAAGGGCATGCTCGCCGCGATCGGCCTGCTGCTGATCGTGAAGCAGATTCCGTTCGCGTTCGGCATCGGCGGCTCGGCCGCGCAATCGTTTGCAAACTGGCCGGGCCTGCCGGTCGCGTGGGCCGCGACGGCCATCGCACTCGCATCGCTCGCGCTGCTGGTCGCGTGGGACACGCCCGCACTGCGCCGCTTCGCGCTGGTGCGCTCGGTGCCGGCCCCGCTCGCGGTGGTCGTGCTGGGTATCGGCGCCACGCTCGTGCTGAGCGTCGTCGCACCGTCGGTCGCGCCGGGCGCCGCCCATCGCGTGACGCTGCCCGAACTCGGATCGTTCGCGGCCTTCGCGGCGTCGCTCAAGCATGCGGAGCTCGGCCCGAACTTCGCGCAGCTCGTCAATCCGGACGTGTGGCGCGTCGCGATCACGCTCGCGGTCGTCGCGAGCCTCGAGACGCTGCTGAGCCTCGAAGCGGTCGAGCAGATCGACCCGAAGCGCCGGCCGACCCTGCCTGATCGCGAGCTCAAGGCCCAAGGCGTCGGCAACCTCGTCGCGGGCGCGGTCGGCGGACTGCCGATCACGTCGGTGATCGTGCGCAGCTCGGTGAACGTCAATGCGGGCGCACAAAGCCGGATGTCGGCGATCGTCCACGGGATGCTGCTGCTCGCAAGCGTGTTCGCGCTCACCGGCCTGATCAACCTGATCCCGCTCGCGAGCCTGGCCGCGATCCTGATCCACACCGGCATCAAGCTCGCGAAACCGGCACTGTTCCGCTCGGTGTTGAAACAGGGCCCGGCCGCATTCGTGCCGTTCGCCGCGACGATCGCCGGCGTGCTCGCGGTCGACCTGCTGTTCGGCATCGCGCTCGGCCTCGCGTGCAGCGTGCTGGCAGTCGCCGTCGCGAACCTGAAGAGCCCCGTCACGCTCGCACAGCACGACGACCACTTCCTGCTGTCGTTCCGCAAGGACGTGTCGTTTCTCGGCAAGGTGCAGGTCAAGCACCACCTGCGGCACATCCCCGACCGGGCCGCGGTGATCATCGACGCGACGCGCGCCGACTACATCGATCACGACGTGCTCGAACTGCTCGACGCGTTCGTCGCCGATGCACCGCGACGCGGCATCGCGGTGGAGTTCCGGCGGCGCAGCCCGGCGCCGCGCGCAGCCACACGCCGCTGGCTGTTCCGGGCGCCGGCCGCCGAATGAGCGGTGAATGAAAAAACGCCCCGGCGCAGGGCAGCCGGGGCGTTTCAGGGATGCACAGCGCGCGAGTGCTTACGAGCGCTGCGGATTGAGCTTGTCGTCCTTCGAATGCAGCTTGTTCAGTGCGGAGATGTACGCCTTCGCGGATGCGGCGACGATGTCCGGATCGGTGCCGACCCCGTTGACGATCCGCCCGCTCTTCGACAGCCGGACAGTCACTTCACCCTGCGCCTGCGTGCCGGTCGTGATCGCGTTCACCGAGTACAGCAGCAGTTCGGAACCGCTGCCGACTTCGCTCTCGATCGCATTGAACGTCGCATCGACCGGACCGTTGCCGCGCGCCTCGCCGGTCACTTCCTTGCCTTCGACCCCGAACACGACCTTCGCGTGCGGCTGCTCGCCGGTTTCCGAGTGCTGCGACAGCGACACGAACTTGAAGTGCTCGTGCTCGTGCGCGAGCGCCGATTCCTCGGACACGATCGCGATGATGTCCTCGTCGAAGATCTCGGCCTTGCGGTCGGCCAGATCCTTGAAGCGCATGAACGCGGCGTTCAGTTCGCTCTCGCTGTCGAGCGACACGCCGAGCTCCTGCAGGCGCTGCTTGAACGCGTTACGGCCCGACAGCTTGCCGAGCACGATCTTGTTCGCGGTCCAGCCCACGTCTTCCGCACGCATGATCTCGTAGGTGTCGCGCGCCTTCAGCACGCCGTCCTGGTGGATGCCCGATGCGTGCGCGAACGCATTTGCGCCGACCACAGCCTTGTTCGGCTGCACGACGAAACCGGTGATCTGCGACACGAGCTTCGACGTCGGCACGATCTGCGACGTGTCGATGCCGACGTCGAGACCGAAGTAGTCCTTGCGCGTCTTCACGGCCATCACGATTTCCTCGAGCGACGTATTGCCCGCACGCTCGCCGAGACCGTTGATCGTGCACTCGACCTGACGCGCGCCGCCGATCTTCACGCCGGCGAGCGAGTTCGCGACGGCCATCCCGAGATCGTTATGGCAATGCACCGAGAAGATCGCCTTGTCCGAGTTCGGAATGCGTTCGCGCAGCGTCTTCACGAGGTTGCCGTACAGCTCCGGCACGCCGTAGCCGACCGTGTCGGCGATGTTGATCGTCGTCGCACCTTCGGCGATCACGGCTTCCAGCACGCGGCACAGGAAATCCATGTCGGAGCGGCTGCCGTCTTCCGGCGAGAATTCGACGTTGTCGGTGAACTTGCGCGCGAAGCGCACTGCGAGGCGCGCCTGCTCGAACACCTGGTCGGGCGTCATCCGCAGCTTCTTCTCCATGTGCAGCGGCGACGTCGCGATGAACGTGTGGATCCGGAAGCTCTCGGCCGGCTTCAGCGCGTCGGCCGCACGCTGGATGTCCTTGTCGTTGGCCCGCGCCAGCGAGCAGATCGTGCTGTCCTTCACGAGACCGGCGATCGTGTGGATCGCGTCGAAATCGCCGTTCGAGCTGGCCGCGAAGCCGGCCTCGATCACGTCCACCTTCATCCGCTCGAGATGCTTCGCGATGCGGATTTTCTCTTCCTTCGTCATCGACGCGCCGGGCGATTGTTCGCCGTCACGCAACGTCGTATCGAAAATGATCAGCTTGTCTGTCATGGGGGGCTCCAGGGCTCTTTATACGGAAGTCAAACGTAACGAGATCGCGCCACCGTTGGCGACGCTCAACAACAGACGAGGCTTGACGGAGGGCGAGAACGGTCAGCGCGGCAGGCGCGCCAAAGCTAGCGCGCGTAGCGGCGCACCGGCTAGAAGGAGGGAGAGGCGGGAAAATGCAGTCATGCCAAAGACTATAGCGGCATTCCGTTGGGTGCGCAATCGGACGGCACCCGGGGTTTCCGGCGGCCCGGTTCGAAAAAGGGGCAAAAGAAAATGGCGGCCCCGAGGCCGCCGTTTCCGGGCGAAAAACGCGCGTCAGTGATCGCGCTGCGACGAGCGCGCCGGATTCGCGCGCCCGCGGACGGCCATGTAGGCCCAGAACACGTAGCCGGACAGCCCGTACAGCACGAACAGGCAGAACAGCATCAGCGGCGGGTCGGACGACACGAGCACGAATGCGACGACGACCAGCAGGATCGCCGCGAACGGCACGCGGTGCCGCACGTCGAGCGCCTTGCCGCTGTAGAACGGCGCGTTCGACACCATCGTCACACCCGCGTAGATCGTCAGCACGAACGCGACCCACGGCAGCCAGCCGAGCTTCATCGGCACGCGGTTATCGGTGGCGAGCCACACGAAGCCCGCGATCAGCGCGGCGGCGGCCGGGCTCGGCAGCCCCTGGAAGAAGCGCTTGTCGACAACGCCGATGTTCGTATTGAAACGCGCGAGCCGCAGCGCGGCGCCCGAGCAGTAGACGAACGCGGCGAGCCAGCCCCAGCGGCCGAGATCCTTCAGCACCCACTCGTACATCACGAGCGCAGGCGCGACACCGAACGACACCATGTCCGACAGGCTGTCGAACTGCTCGCCGAACGCGCTCTGCGTATGCGTCATGCGTGCGACGCGCCCGTCCATCCCGTCGAGCACCATCGCGACGAAAATCGCGATCGCGGCGATCTCGAAGCGCACGTTCATCGCCTGCACGACCGCGAAGAAGCCGCAGAACAGCGCGGCGGTCGTGAATGCGTTCGGCAGCAGGTAGATGCCGCGCGTCTTCAGGAACCGCTGGCGTGCGGCGCGGCGGCTTTCGAGCGGCGCCGGATCGGGCGCCATCACCTTGTTGCGACGGAACGGCCGTGGCGTCTGGCTGGAGCCGTTGCGCGACCGGCGCGGTTTGAATGCGGCCATCGTGCGCCCCGCCGCTTACTGCTCGAGCTCGGCGAGGATCGTCGACGACGCGTAGACCTTCTCGCCAATCGACACCTTCGCGCGGCTGCCGAGCGGCAGGTACACGTCGACGCGCGAACCGAAGCGGATGAAACCGTAGCGCTGGCCGCGCGACAGCGGTTCGCCGGCGCGCACGTAGCAGAGAATCCGGCGTGCGACGAGGCCGGCTATCTGCACGGCGGTCACGGTCTTGCCGCTCGCCGTCTGGATCACGACCGCATTGCGCTCGTTCTCGGTCGACGCCTTGTCGATCGCCGCGTTCAGGAACGCGCCCGGGAAGTACTCGACCTTGGAGATCGCGCCATCGACCGGCGAACGCTGCGAATGGACGTTGAAGACATTCATGAACACGCTGATCTTCAGCGCTTCGCGGTTCGCGTACGGGTCCTGCGCGGTCTCGACCGCGACGATGCGGCCGTCCGCCGGGCACAGCACGGCGTTCGGCTGCGCCGGGATCGGGCGCTGCGGATCGCGGAAGAACTGGACGACGAAGACGAGCAGCAGCCAGAACGGCCACGCGAAGCCGAAGCCCCCGACGGCGTGGATCAACAGCGCGATGACGGCTGCAATCGCGATGAACGGCCAGCCTTCGCGCGCGATGATCGGATGAGGATAGTTCATGGATTCGTTCTGTGTTCGGTGAATTGCAAAGCCCGTAGGATAGCAAAAGCCGCCCGGGGCACTGCTGCCTTCGGACGGCTTTTTGATACCGACCCTCCACTCGAAGGGCCGGAACAGCGCGCGGAGCTTAGTTCTTCGTCTGGTCGACGAGCTTGTTCTTCGCGATCCACGGCATCATCGCGCGCAGCTTCGCACCGACCTGCTCGATCTGGTGCTCGGCCGTCAGGCGGCGGCGCGACTGCAGCGTCGGCGCACCTGCCTTGTTCTCGAGAATGAAGCTCTTCGCGTACTCGCCCGTCTGGATGTCGGTCAGGCACTGCTTCATCGCCTTCTTCGTCTCTTCCGTGACGACGCGCGGGCCCGTCACGTACTCGCCGTACTCGGCGTTGTTCGAGATCGAGTAGTTCATGTTCGCGATGCCGCCTTCGTAGATCAGGTCGACGATCAGCTTCAGTTCGTGCAGGCACTCGAAGTACGCCATTTCCGGCGCGTAACCTGCTTCGACCAGCGTCTCGAAGCCAGCCTTGATCAGCTCGACGGTACCGCCGCACAGCACGGCCTGCTCGCCGAACAGGTCGGTTTCCGTTTCTTCACGGAAGTTGGTTTCGATGATGCCTGCACGGCCGCCGCCGTTCGCTGCCGCGTACGACAGCGCGATGTCGCGTGCCGCGCCCGACTTGTTCTGTGCAACCGCGATCAGGTGCGGCACGCCGCCACCTTGCGAGTACGTGCCGCGAACCGTGTGGCCCGGTGCCTTCGGCGCGATCATGATCACGTCGAGATCGGCGCGCGGGATCACCTGGCCGTAGTGGACGTTGAAGCCGTGCGCGAACGCCAGCGCCGCGCCTTGCTTGATGTTCGCGTGCACTTCCTTCGCGTACACGTCGGCGATCTGCTCGTCCGGCAGCAGCATCATGACGACGTCTGCGCCCTTCACCGCTTCCGCGACTTCCTTGACCGACAGGCCGGCGTTTTCGGCCTTGCTCCACGACGCGCCGTCCTTGCGCAGGCCAACCGTCACGTTCACGCCGCTTTCCTTCAGGTTCAGTGCGTGTGCATGGCCTTGCGAGCCGTAGCCGATGATCGTGACTTGCTTGCCCTTGATGAGGGAGAGGTCAGCGTCTTTGTCGTAGAAAACGTTCATGATGGTTCCTTCGCTAATTCAAAAATTCAACAATTCGTTCGGATGGAGTACTGCGAGCCGGGACATGACGGCGCACCCGGCGTGCCTGTCTGGCATCACACCTTCAGGATGCGCTCGCCGCGTCCGATGCCGGAGCTGCCGGTGCGCACGGTCTCCAGGATCGCGCCCGCGTCCAGCCCCTGGATGAATGCGTCGAGCTTGTCGCTCGCGCCCGTCAATTCGATCGTGTAGGTCTTTTCGGTCACGTCGATGATGCGGCCGCGGAAAATGTCCGCCATCCGCTTCATTTCTTCGCGCTCCTTGCCCACTGCACGTACCTTGATCAGCATCAGCTCGCGTTCGATGTGTGCACCGTCGGTCAGGTCCACCACTTTCACCACCTCGATCAGGCGGTTCAGATGCTTCGTGATCTGTTCGATCACGTCGTCGGAGCCAATGGAAACGATGGTGAGCCGCGACAGCGATTGGTCTTCGGTCGGCGCCACCGTCAAGGTTTCGATGTTGTAGCCGCGTGCGGAAAACAGACCGACCACGCGCGACAGCGCGCCCGGTTCGTTCTCCAGCAGGACGGAAATGATGTGTCTCATGTTCGCTTCTTCCAGAATGTGCCGTGTCGATTCACTCGCGCCGCGCGCCGCCGCGTGCCGCACCGCCTTTCGTGAAGGCGGCCGCATCGGGCTCAGGCGCGCGTCGCGCCGTTACAGATCTTCCGATCCGAGCAGCATCTCGGTGATGCCCTTGCCGGCCTGTACCATCGGCCAGACGTTTTCGGTCGGATCGGTCTGGAAGTCGAGAAACACGGTGCGGTCCTTCAGGCGCAGCGCTTCCTTCAGGGCCGGCTCCACATCCGAGGTCTTTTCGATCCGCATGCCGACATGGCCGTACGCTTCGGCGAGCTTCACGAAATCCGGCAGCGCATCCATGTACGAATGCGAATAGCGCTTGCTGTATTCGATCTGCTGCCACTGGCGAACCATGCCGAGATAGCGGTTGTTCAGCGAAATGATCTTCACGGGCGTGTCGTACTGCAGGCAGGTCGACAGTTCCTGGATGCACATCTGGATCGAGCCTTCGCCCGTGATGCACAGCACGTCGTCGTCCGGGTGCGCCATCTTGACGCCCATCGCTGCCGGCAGGCCGAAGCCCATCGTGCCGAGGCCGCCGGAGTTGATCCAGCGACGCGGCTTGTTGAAACGGTAGAACTGCGCCGCCCACATCTGGTGCTGGCCGACATCCGAGCACACGAACGCATTGCCGTCCGTCAGCTCCCATGCCTTCTCGACCACGTACTGCGGCTTGATGATCTCGCTTTCGCGGTCGTACTTCAGGCAGTCCTTCGCGCGCCAGCCCTCGATGTCCTTCCACCATTGCGCGAGCGCCTCGGTGTCGGGGCCGTGCTCGGCCGTCTGCAACTGCTCGATCAGCTCCTTCAGCACTTCCTTCACGTCGCCGACGATCGGGATGTCGACCTTCACACGCTTCGAGATCGACGACGGGTCGATGTCGATGTGGATGATCTTGCGTGGACGCGACGCGAAGTGCGCCGGGTCGCCGATCACGCGGTCGTCGAAGCGGGCACCGATCGCGATCAGCACGTCGCAGTGCTGCATCGCCATGTTCGCTTCGTAGGTGCCGTGCATGCCGAGCATGCCGAGGAACTTCTTGTCCGACGCGCGATAGCCGCCGAGGCCCATCAGCGTGTTCGTGACCGGATAGCCGAGCAGGTCCGCGAACTGGTTCAGTTCGCGCGACGCGTCGGCGAGGATGATGCCGCCCCCCGTGTAGATGTACGGACGCTTCGCCGTCAGCAGCAGCGACACGGCCTTGCGGATCTGACCCGAATGGCCCTTCGTGACCGGGTTGTACGAACGCAGCGACACGCTCTTGACGGGCTCGTACTGGCACGGCGTCTTCGAGATGTCCTTCGGGATGTCGATCAGCACCGGGCCCGGACGGCCGGTGCGGGCGATATAGAACGCCTTCTTGACGGTTTCCGCGAGGTCGCGCACGTCCTTCACGAGGAAGTTGTGCTTCACGCACGGACGCGTGATGCCGACGGTGTCGCACTCCTGGAAGGCATCCTGGCCGATCGCGGCCGTGGGCACCTGGCCGCTGATCACGACCATCGGGATCGAATCCATGTACGCCGTGGCGATGCCGGTCACCGCGTTGGTGACACCGGGGCCGGACGTCACGAGGCAGACGCCGACATTGCCGGTGGAACGCGCATACGCATCGGCTGCGTGCACGGCCGCCTGTTCGTGGCGCACCAGCACGTGCTGAATCTTGTCCTGCTTGTAAAGCTCGTCGTAGATGTAGAGTACCGAGCCGCCGGGGTAGCCCCAGATGAATTCGACGTTTTCATCGGCCAGTGCCTTCATGAGCACGGTACCGCCGATGGAGTCGCTATCGGGAGGGGAAAGGGGTTCCGACGTGGAGAATTCCGCGCTGGGCATGTTCATTTTGACCTTTCGAATTTTCGGCAAAAAATTGATCGGGTGCTCTCTGCCGGGCTTGTGGCTCGGGTTCAAGCGGCGCGTCCAGTTTGAAGGGCAGGCTTCTTGGGCCAGCCTCAAATGAGACCATCACTTCATGTTGCGAATCGTTGACGATAGCGGGTCGCAGATGGGCCGTCAAGCAAAATATCCCGCAGCGCATCATGGGCACCGCCCGGCGCCCCGCTGCCGCGGCTCGCGCGCAACGTGCGGCGCCCAACCCGGTGCCAAGCGGCGCGAAAATTTGATAGCATCCGCGGGTTTTACGAAATTTTTCGACCTTTTTCACCACGCAGCGGCCCGCAGCGCATACCTTCACGGAATGGCATCAGACAAGGAACTCGCCGACTTTCTGGCGGGCGTCGAAAGGCGCGCGTTCAAGCAGGCTGCATACGCCGTGCGTGACGACGATGCGTCGCTCGACATCGTGCAGGACGCGATGATCAAGCTTGCGGAAAAGTACGGCGACCGGCCTGCGGCCGAGCTGCCGCTGCTTTTTCAGCGGATCCTGCAGAACGCGATCCACGACTGGTTCCGCCGGCAGAAAGTCCGCAATACGTGGGTCACGCTCTTCTCGTCGCTGAACAACACCGACGACGACGACTTCGACCCGCTCGAAACACTCGAATCCGCGGACGACAACGCGGGCGTCGAAAGCAGCGAGCACCGCCTCGAGCGAGAGCAGGTTCTGGCCCTGATCGACGAAGAAATCCAGAAACTTCCGGCGCGTCAACGGGAAGCGTTCCTGATGCGTTATTGGGAAGATATGGATGTCGCCGAGACTGCCGCCGCAATGGGGTGCTCCGAGGGCAGCGTGAAGACGCACTGCTCGCGAGCCACCCACACCCTGGCGCACGCGCTCAAGGCCAAAGGAATCACGCTATGAGCTCCGCTCCCGCAAATCGAGAACACGAATTCGCGCTGAAGGTGCGCCGCGCGCTGGACGAGCGCGCGGCCGACCTGCCCGCCGCGACCACCGACCGCCTGGCCGTCGCCCGCCGGGCTGCGCTCGCGCGCAAGAAGCCCGAAGCCGCGACCGTGCCGGTGTTCGTGCCGGCCTTCGCCGGCGCGGCCGGTGCGTACGGCACGGCGCCCGCGAGCCGCCCGCAGGCGTCGTTCGCGCGCCGCCTGCTGCGCGCGTGGCCGCTGGCCCTGCTGCTCGCGGGGCTGGTCGGCATCGCCTACTGGGAAGACATGCAGCGCACCGCCGAACTCGCCGACATTGACGCGGCGATGCTCAGCGACGACCTGCCGCTCAACGCGTATCTCGATCACGGGTTCAACGCGTATCTGTCACGCGCTCACTAACAGACAATAAAGAGGGGATCGCACGGGTGAGTCAGAAGCGCGGCCTGGCCGTATTTTTCGGATGCGTAATCGCGATCGCCGTTTCCTACGTCGCCACGTACCCACGATTCCACCCGGCCCCCGCGACGACCACCGCCGCGGCCAGCAGCCCTGCCGCGCCCGCGTCGGCCGCGACCGGGCTGACCACCGAACTCCCCCCGCTGCCCCTGCCGCTGCCGGCCGCTACCGGCCCGCTGTCGTGGGCGCGCCTCACGCCGGCGCAGCACGCGGCACTCGCGCCGTTCGCCGACCAGTGGGACGGCTTCAGCGACGCCCGCAAGCGCAAATGGCTGAAGATCGCATCGCGTTTCGCGAAATTGACGCCTGATGATCAAAAGCGCCTGCAGGACCGGATGACCGAATGGGCGCGGATGACGCCCGAGCAGCGCCGCGTCGCCCGCGAGAACTACCAGAGCGCGAAGGAGCTTTCCGCACAGGCGCGCGAGCGTGCCTGGAAGGCGTACCAGCAACTCCCCGAAGAACAGAAGGAACGTCTCGCGGCCGCCGAGCGCCGCCGCCGGCCGAGCGTCGTCAGCGCGCCGCCGACCGCCGCCGACCGCGACGTCCGCCGCCTCGTCAATTCGCACGAACACCCGGCAAGCGGCGCGGCCACCGTACCGA
>NZ_JAAGPP010000059.1:0-49985 GCF_017104975.1 Burkholderia sp. Ac-20344 | reverse complement strand
CGATGAGCCGAGTGCGCCGCCGATGAAATAGCACACCATGTACACCGTGTTGACGCGGCTGCGCGCCTCGGGCTTCAGCGCATAGATGCGCGACTGGTTCGAGATCTGCGCGGCCTGCACACCGACGTCCAGCACGATCACGCCGATCACGAGCCCGACGAGGCTCGAGCCCGACAGCACGAAGATCACGAACGACAGCGCGAGCAGCGCGATCGCGAGCGAGATGATCGCGCGCGGGCCGCGCGTGTCGGCGAAGCGGCCCGCGTACGGTGCCGCGAGTGCGCCCGCCGCGCCGACGATCCCGAACAGGCCGGCGGCCTGCGGGCCGAGATGGAACGGCGCGCCGGCGAGCAGCAGCGTGAGCACGGGCCAGAACGCGCTGAATGCCGCGAACAGCGCGGCGCCCGTCAGCGACGCTTCGCGTAGCCCGCGCAATTCGACCGCCAGATGCCACATCGAGCCGAGCAGCTTGCCGTACGACAGCGTCGACGTCGGCGAGCTGCGCGGCAGCCGCAGCACGATCACGGCGGCGAGTGCGACGAGCGCCGCGACCGACGCGGCGAATACCGCGCGCCAGCCGAAATACTCGGCGACGAAGCCGGCGGCCGTACGCGCGAGCAGGATACCGAGCAGCAGGCCGCTCATCACGGTGCCGACTGCATGCCCGCGTTCGGCCGGCGGCGCGATCTCGGCGGCGAACGGCACGGCCTGTTGCGCGATCGTCGCGAGCACGCCGATCGCGAGGCTCGCGACGGCGAGCACGGCCAGCGACGGCGCGGCGGCCGCGACGATCAGCGCGATCGACAGGCCGGCGATCTGCATCAGGATCAGCCCGCGGCGGTCGAAGCGGTCGCCGAGCGGCGCGAGCAGGAACATGCCGGCCGCATAGCCGAGCTGCGTCGCGGTCGGCACCGCGCCGATCCACGAAGCGCCGTCGGGAAAGGCCGAGCGGAAGCTGTCGAGCAGCGGCTGGTTGTAGTAGATGTTCGCGACGGACACGCCCGCGATCGTCGCGAGCAGCAACAGCAGGCTGCGCGAATAGTGGGGCGAGGCGGCGTCGGTCGGACGGTCGGTGGAGGCGGTGGACATGGCTGCGCGGACGGAGTGGGGCGGCGCGGCGCGCGGCGCACGCGTCGGGTGCGCAGGCGGCCAAGGCGCCGGTCGAGGTTGCCGATCATACCGGAGCGACGTGAATCCTGCCGGACGGGGGGGCAGATCGGCAAAACCGGCAAAACTGGCTCAACCGGCCGGCTGCCGCCCGCCATCGTGCGTTCCGGATCCCGTCAGTCGACCAGCTCACCCGTCGGTTCATAGAACGGATAAGGCCCCGCGCCTTCCTCGACATACACGTGATGCGACGTCATCCCCGTATCGGGCGCATAGCGATGGATCGCGAACGCCGGCGGTTCGAGCCGGAATGCGGAGGGCGCGTCGGTGCGCAGGTCGAATGCGACCTGATGCGCGGGCGACGGCACCGCGGCTGCGAGCGTGCCGCCGAAGCGCGTGAACATCGTGCGGTGCACGTGGCCGCACAGCACGCGCTCGACGTTCGGGTGGCCGCGCAGCAGCGCGTCGAGTTTCGCGGAAGCGGCGGGCGCGAGGCGCAGCTTGTCCATGTGGCCGATTCCCGACGCGAACGGCGGGTGATGCAGCGCGACGATCACGGGCCGGTCGCGCGCGGCGTCGAGTTGCGCGGCGAGCCACGCGAGCCGTGCGTCGCATAGGTCGCCGTAGCTGGCGCCCGGCACCTGCGAATCGAGTGCGAGCACGCGCACCGTGCCGACGTCGAGCGCGTACTGCACGAATTCGCCGTCCTGCAGCTCGGCGCGATCGGCGAACGCGCGGCGCAGCCCGGCGCGGTCGTCGTGATTGCCGATCATCAGGTAGTACGGAATCTCGAGCGGCGCGAGCAGCCCGCGCAGGTTGCCGTACTCTTCATCGTGGCCGAAGTCGGTCAGGTCGCCGGTGACGAGCACCGCATCGGGGCGCGGCACGAGCGCGTTCAACCTGGCGACGCAGCGTGCGAGCGCGGCCGCGGTGTCGACGCGCCGGTACGCGAGCTGGCCCGGACGCTTGATGTGGAGATCGCTGATTTGAGCAAGCAGCATCGTCGTTCCTCGGAATCGTCTGGTTGTTGTGGCGGCGGTGTCGTGCGCCGCGGTGAGGTGCTGAATAAATGATGCCCGAATGACGGATTACGCGCCGAGCGCGATCAGGCCTTTCGGCGCGATCTCGACGCCGACCGCCGTCCCGCGTGCGAGCGCGATGCGGCCCGGTACGTCGATCACGAGCGCGTCGGGGGCCGCGTGCTCGATCGTGAGCCGCGTGCGCTCGCCGAGGAATGCGCACGCACTGACCGCGCCGCGCAGCGGCGCATGGTCGGGATCGGCGAGTTGCGCATCCTCGGGACGGAAGAACCACTCGTCGGCGGCGTGCGGCGTGGCGATCGCGCCGCCCGTGGTCACCAGCGTGCCGTCGCGCCATTGCCCGGCGAGCCGGTTCAGCGTGCCGATGAACTGCGCGACCGTGCGGTTCGCCGGATGGTAGTAGATGTCGCGCGGCGTGCCGATCTGCTCGATGCGGCCCGCGCCCATCACGACGATCCGGTCGCCGAGCTCCATCGCTTCGGCCTGGTCGTGCGTCACGTAGACCGTCGTCACGCCGAGTTCGCGCAGCAGCGCATTCATTTCGCGCCGCAGCGTGTCGCGCAGCTTCGCGTCGAGCGCGGTCAGCGGCTCGTCGAGCAGCAGCACGCGCGGCCGCACCGCCAGCGCACGGGCCAGCGCGACGCGCTGGCGCTGGCCGCCCGACAGCTGATCGATCGGCTTGTCCGCATGCGCGTCGAGCCGCATCATCGCGAGCAGCTCGTCGACGCGCTCGCGCAGCGCGCGCGGCTCGGTCTTGCGGATCTTCAGCCCGTAGCCGACGTTGCCGCGCACCGTCAGGTTCGGAAACAGCGCGTAGTTCTGGAACACCATGCCGACCTGCCGGCGCTCGATCGGCAGCGCGGTCACGTCGTCATTGCCGAACGCGATCGTGCCGCCGGCGTCCGGCGTGTCGAGGCCAGCGATCAGGCGCAGGGTCGTGGTCTTGCCGCAGCCCGACGGCCCGAGCAGCACGAGCGTTTCGCCCGCGCCGATCGACAGGTCGAGCGGTTCGAGCACGCGTGTGCCGCGGAACGTCTTTGCGCAGCGGGTCAGGGTGATGGGAGTGGAATCGAGTTTCATGTCTGCGAGAAATTCAGCGCAGGCGCTTCTTGAGCGCGCGCGTGCCGGACGGATCGACGCCGAGCCACTGCATCGCGACAAGCAGCGGCAGCGTCATCAGCAGGAACAGGATCGTGTACGCGCTGCCGACTTCGAGGCGCAGCGACGCATAGGTATCGGCGAGCCCGACCGGCAGCGTCTTGGTGTCGGGCGTATGCAGCATCCACGTGAGGTTGAATTCGCCGATCGACAGCGTGAGCACCGCGAGCGCGCCTGCCACGATGCCGGGGCGCAGGTTCGGCAGCACGATCGTGACGAAACGCGTGACGAACGACGCGCCGAGGCTCGCCGCGCCTTCCTCGAGCGTGCGCAGGTCGGCGCCGGCCGCGACGGCCGCAACCGCGCGCACCATGAACGGCAGCGTGAACACGACGTGGCCGGCGACGATGAACCACAGGCTCATCCGGAACGCGGTGAAGCCGCCGTACACGACCAGCAGCGCGAGCGCCGAAGCCAGCCCCGGCAGCGCGACCGGCAGCACGAGCGCTTCCTCGATCGCACGCGCGACGCGGCTCTTGCTGCGCGCGAGCGCATAGCCGGCCGGTACGCCGGTGACGAGCACGATCGCGAGCGTCGCGAATGCCACGTAGAGCGACAGCGCGACCGAGCCGTGATACTGCTGCCACACCTGTTCGAGCCAGCGCAGCGTGAGGCCGCTCGACAGGCCGCGGAAGTAGTTGACGGTCAGCCCCGCGAGCACGGACATCACGACGGGTACGATCAGGAACGCGCACAGCAGCAGCGTGACGCCCCATTGAAGCGCGGCGATCGCGCGCGCACCCGTGACGCGCGGCGCGCGGCGGGCGACGACGTTCGCCTGCGCGGGAGCGGGTGCCGGCGACGGCGCGGAAGAGCCGGAAAGCGATTGCATGCAGGAATCCTCAGGCCGCGGCGGCGGCGGTGTGGCCGGTGAAGCGGCGCGCGAGCGCAAGCACGGCCCAGGTGACGATGCCGAGCACGATCGACAGGCCGGCCGCCGTCGCGATGTTCGCGTTCAGCGTGAACTCGGTATAGATCGTCATCGGCAGCACGTTCAGGTCGGTGGCGAGCGTGAACGCGGTGCCGAACGCGCCCATCGCGGTCGCGAAGCAGATCGCGCCGGCCGCGATCAGGCCCGGCGCGAGCGCGGGCAGCACGATGTCGGCGAAGATGCGCCACGGCGATGCGCCGAGCGAACGCGCGGCTTCCTCGAGCGACGCGTCGAGCTTCGACGCGGCCGCGATCACGGTAACGATCACGCGCGGAATCGAGAAGTACAGGTAGCCGATGAACAGCCCGGCGACCGAATAGGCGAATACCCACTTGTCGCCGGTGAGCTTCGCGGACAGCATCCCGATCAGCCCCTGTCGCCCGGCGAGCATGATCACCATGAAGCCGACGACGACGCCCGGGAACGCGAGCGGGAACGTGAGCAGCGCGAGCAGCACGCGCTTGCCTGCGAATTCGCGGCGCGCGAGCAGGAGGCCCGAGATCGTCGACAGCGCGAGCGTCGCGAGCGTGACGCCCGCGGACAGCGCGACGGTCTCGCCGAGGCTCTTCATATAGCGTGCATTGCCGAGCAGGGCCGCGTAGTGCGAGAAGAACGCGCCGTCGGCGGACACCTGCACGAGCGCCGCCATCGGCAGCAGCCAGAAGGCGGCGAACATCGCGAGCGCCGGCGCGACGAGCGCGACGCGCCAGCGCAGCGGGAAAGTCAGGTCGAGCATCGATGATGTCCGGCCGCTTACTGCATGACCTGCAGGTATTGCTGGCCGAACGCCTGCTGACCGGCCGCCATCTTGCCGAAGTCGACCGATTTCGCGCGCGCGTATTCGCTCGCCGGCAGGAACTTCGACGCGATGTCGGCGCCGAGTGCCAGCGCGCGCACCGGACGCAGGTACGCGTTGGCCCACAGCTTCTGGCCTTCGTCGGACAGCACGAAGTCGAGCACCTTCTTGCCGTTCGCGTCGTGCGGTGCGCCCTTCACGAGACTCATCACGTACGGCACCGCGATCGTGCCTTCCTTCGGAATCACGAACTCGACGTTCGCGTTGTCCTTGTACTTCGCGCGATACGCATCGAAGTCGTAATCGAGCAGGATCGGAATCTCGCCGGACAGCACGCGCGCATACGCGGTCTGCTTCGGCACGATCGGCGCGTTCGACTTCAGCTTCCTGAACCAGTCGAGCGCCGGCTTGAAGTTGTCGAGGCTGCCGCCGAGCGCCTGGTTCACGGCGACCGCGCCCGCATAGCCGACGAACGCGCTCGACGGATCGAGATAGCCGACCATGCCCTTGTATTCGGGCTTCAGCAGATCGGCCCACGAGCGCGGCACCGGCTTGCCGTCGAGCGCATCCTTGTTCACGAAGAAGCCGAGCGTGCCCGAGTGGATCGCGAACCAGTAGCCTTGCGGGTCCTTCAGGTTCGCGGGAATGTCGTTCCAGTGCGCGGGCTTGTACGGCGCGATCACGCCCTTGTCCTTCGCCTGGAACGCCGACGACACGCCGAGATAGACGACGTCGGCAACCGGGCTCTTCTGTTCGGCGATCAACTGCGCGATCGCCTGGCCCGAGTTCTTGTTGTCGAACGGCACGCGGATGCCGGTCTTCTGCTTGATCGCCGCGATCTGCGCGGCCCAGTCGGCCCATTCGGGCGGGCAGTTGTAGCAGATCGCCGTTTCGTCGGCGTGGGCGGCGGGCGCGCCGGCGATGAGCGCGGCGCAGGCGAGCGGCGCGGCAAGCGCACGCAGCAGCGAGGTCAGGCGAAAGGACACGGTAGGTCTCCGGGCGAGGGTGAGGCGCTGGTGTGGTGTGGTGGTGTGCGGGGTCGTGCTGCGCGCGTTCAGGCCTTGCGCAATTGCAGGTCGGTGGCCGGCGGGGCGACCGTCGCGCCGTCGCGCACCGCGTGCGGCAGGATCAGCGACGTGCGTTCGATCGCTGCGCCGCCGATGCATTCGACGAGACGCTGCCATGCGTGGCGGCCGATGTCGCGGTTCGGCGTCGCGACGCTCGCGAGCGGCGGCGCGAGCAGCTCGCCGATCGCGATCCCGTCGAAGCCGAGCACCGACAGGTCGTCCGGGATCGAGAAGCCCGCGCGGCGCAGGCCGCGCATCACGACCATCGCGAGCAGGTCGTTGCTGCAGAAGAGGGCGGTCGGGCGCGTCGCGTGCGCGGTGAGATGCGCGAGCACCGCGTCGGGCAGCTCGGGCGCGTTGAAGTCGACTTCGACCGGCGGCAGCGTGGCGACGCCGCTTTCCTCGAGTGCCTGCGCATAGCCGAGATGGCGCTGGCGCGCACGATCCGATGCAGCGAGCGAGCCGGCCAGCATCAGCACGCGGCGGTGACCGCGCGCGGTCAGCAGGCGCACGCCGTCGTAGGCGGCGCTGCGGTTGTCGACCGATACCGACGGCCGGCGCTGCGTGTCGTTGTGCATCAGTACGTAGTGCGGGCCGTCGTGGTCGAGCATGTCGAGCAGCGGGTGCGTGTCCGCGTCGGCGACGGTGAGGATCAGCCCTTCGACGCGCTGCTCGCGCAGCGTCTCGATCGCGTGACGCTCGCGCGCCGCGTCGTATTCGGTCGTCATCAGGATCAGCTTGAAGCCGGCCGCGGTCGCGAGCTCGTCGATGCCTTGCAGGCAGTCGGCGAACACGGGGTTCTGCAACGTCGGCACGACGACGCCGACGAGCCGCGTGCGTTCGCCGCGCAATTGCCGGCCGAGCGGGCTCGGGCGGAACTGCAGCGTGTCGATCGCGATGCGGATGGTTTGCAGCGTGGCCGGGCTGACGGTATGCGGTGCGTTGATCGCGCGCGAGACGGTGGCGATCGAGAAGCCCGCGAGGGCAGCGACGTCCTTGATGGTCGAGGTCATGAAATAACGCGATGTAAACGTTTTCGGCGGGGAAATTATCGAAAACGTTTGTGACTTCGCGATGACGCAGACGACGCTTGTTTCGCAAAAAGCACGACACAAACGTCTGACGGATAGGGGGGCGGACGACGCGGACTCGATTGTATCGGGGATGTTGCGGCGCGGGACGAAATCGTTGGCGGCGGCGTGCCGGCGCCGATTACGAGGGATGATTCCGAGGCAGCGATGGGGGCGTGTCGCGATGCGGCGCCGCAGAATAAGGGAGCGCATGTGCAAGCAATGGTAGAATCGCGTCCGCCCTCTTGCCGGGGTGATGAAATTGGTAAACATAGCGGACTTAAACGATTGAGTGCCCGCCCGGAAACGGTCGGTGCAGAACCCTTCAAATTCGGCGAAACCCCTGATGCGCGCATCGAGGCAACGCCGAGCCAAGCCTCGCGGGACCCGCGAGGAAGGTGTAGAGACTAGACGGGGGGCGCCTAAGGCGCACGGGCAGCAGGCACGCCCGCGCGCGATGGTGAAGGCATAGTCCAGCGCACGAACGGCATCGCGCCCGCGACGCCGGCTTTGAAAGAAGCAGTGTGACGAAAATCCGCCGCCTTAACTGGCTTGCCGGTTCGAGTCCGGTCCCCGGCACCAAAAAGCATTCCGACGAGAATCGGTAAAGTTCATAAACCCGCGACAGCGTTAGGCTTCGCGGGTTTTTCTTTTCCGACTTCGCACGGTGCTGGGTGGCGACAGCCGGGGCGACATTGGGGGCAATCCCCCATCGTTCCCTGCCGACGACACGAAGTGGTCGCCATGCCGCCGAACGTCTCGCCCGATTCCCGCAAATCCGCCGTGATTTTGCGGTAACCGTAGACGCCGCCGCGCGTCAGCCATTGATGCTCGATCTGACCCGGCAGCCGGTCGTCCTCGTGCTTGCACGCACAGCCCGACTGACGCTGGCAAACGGAATAGCCGCTGCGATGAACGCCGAGCACTCGGCTCGGCTCAATGAATAAAAAACGCTGGCCGGTGAACTGGCCAGCAAAATGGTCCTGGCGATCCGAGGTTGATGTGTGCCAGAACCGCTGGTACTGAACGGTGTACGTGTGCAGACAGACGGGCGTGTCAAACGATCGGTATGACGATCCCGACGCACCGTCGAACTTATGCCGCTCGGTGCGTCGGAGTGGGGGATTCGACACGCTGACGAGCATGAGATCCGTATCCTTGCGCGTGCTTCGAGGCGGGTTTGGCATTGCAGTAGCGATTCAGTGCGGCTTGCACCACCCGTCCCGAAAATCGGGGCTTTTACGGCTCGAGCTCGCACAACAATCTGTGATCGCAGTTTAGGCTGAGCTAGCGGATTCGGCCAGAAGTGCACTCACGCTCGGAAACTCGAAGGCATCGTCGGGCTTCGGTACTTCCCATGCTGCGATCATCGCGTCAGTCGGAAGATAGTCAGGATCGGCCGACGCGACCCCGGCCCACACGCCGCGAGACACCTGTTTGCCGTGGAGATAGAAGTGCAGCTCCTGGCCGGCGCGGTCGCAAGTACACCTGATTCTCTCCACCGATTGGTCCAATCCTCTGATCCGTGCGAGTTGGTTGCGATCCAGCTCGAACATGGCACGCATCACCCCGTCGCAATCGCCAATGCCGATCATGTTGCTGTCATCGGTTAACGTCCACGTCGGATGCGGCGTGCCTAAGCGCAGCATAAAAAAATCTGCGGATTCTGAACCAACCATAATGTTTCTCCTGCAAAAATACGTCGCTCTACTAACTGAGGCTTAATAAAAACTCACGCTCATCCAATCCAGGTCTCCTCGCCGTACCCGGATGCTCGCGTGGACGTACCCCAATGCCTCGCAATGGGCGGGCGCAACATTGAAACACCCTGCGCCCGTAGCTTCCGAAGCACCTACACGCTTGCCTGACGAGTCACGGTTTCTGCGGCGATACTGTCCGAACCGGAAAGTCTCACCGCAACAGCAGCTGCCGCCGTGCTCCCGTAGACATTGAGGGCGGTTCTCCCCATGTCGAAAAAGGCGTCAACGCCCAAAAGCAGCAGCACTGCATCGGCCGGCAACCCGATCGACGTCAGCACGATGGTGATGGCGACGATCGCCCCGGAGGGCACGTTGGCTGCTCCGTCGATGGTGATGATCGTCAAAATCAAAATCGTAATTGCCAGCGGCCAAGACCAGGCAAGGTGATATGCGTCGGCCAGATAGCCGACCGCAAGGGCCGTGTAGAGGACCGCGCCGTCGCGATTGAAAATATATGCCAGAGGCAAAATCGTGGACGCCACGCCATAGGGAACGCCCAATTCAACCAACTTCTTCAGGTGCAACGGGTAGGTAATTTCAGACGAACGCGTCGTGAAACCAAGGATCAGTGGTTCCTTCACCTTCCTGAGCACTGCGAGAGGCGACTGACCGGCGAGGCGAATGACGGTGGTGAGTACAACTGCCAGAACCGCCATGCCGAGATATGCCACGCCCAGAAGCTTGATCAGCGAGTGCACGCCGCTAAAGCCCTTGGCTGACAGCAGTTGCGCGATTGCGGCGAAGATCGCGAGCGGAGACCATGCGATCACCCACTGGGTCATCTTGAACAGTCCCGACAGCAGCGCCTCGAAAACGGCGATCGCAGGCTCGGCACGCTCCGGGGCGGCCGCCAATGCTGCGCCGAAAATGACGCCGAAAACGAGCACCGGCAGAGAATTCCCCGCAGAGAGTGCAGCGACGATGTTTGCGGGGATCAAATCAACGAGAAATTTCGTCCAGTCGATGCTGGACGCGAGCGCTGTGGGCAGCGATCCAGAGTGAATCATGCTCGCATCGTGACCCGGTCGAAATACGAAGTTGAGCAGCAGGCCGAGCGACGCAGCCAGGCCAGTCATCAAAACGAAGAAGGCGATACTGGACAGTGCGACCTTCCCAAGCCGCTCGCGAAGTCGGCCCGCACGAAAGACGCCAACCGTGACCGACAGGAAGATCAACGGCATGACGACCATCTTGATCGCGTGGCCGAACATCGTGCTTAGAAAGCCTAGCTTCGCGGCAAAGCCCGGGGCAAACATGCCGCAAGCGACGCCCAGGACAAGTCCGCCAAGCATTTGCATCGGGAGGGAAGGCCCCTTATTTTTCGTGTTCATGCCGTGCCTTTAGTAGTTTTATCCGTGCCGGCGTACCGTCAACGATGTGATTCCACATATGCTGACGTGCGAGCTCGCCGTTGTTCGCTTCGATTGCGTGAAAGATGTGCAGGTGTTCGATGGTGCCGCGCCGAACGGTTTCAGCGTCGCCACGCGGGAGTTCATTCAGGGCTAAGGTTTGGGCCCGCAACAGACCATACGCCGATGAGATTCGCACGTTTCTTGCGGCTTCAAACAACGCTTGATGAAATACCCAGCCGACACGTTGCTCGAGCATGATGTCCGAGATGTCTCGGTCAATCAGTTCCTGCATTTTCTCTGCCGCGTCGCGCAGGCCTGCCGTTACGCCCGACCTGGCTGCAAGAAACGCTGCCGTACTCTCGAGGGCCAGCCGCATTTCGAAAATCTCGCGGAGATCGCTCGTAGTCGGAGATGCGACATAGGTCCCACTCTTTTCGATCACGATGACCAGCCCTTCGGACTCAAGTAAATGCAATGCGCTGCGCACGGGCATTTGGCCGAAGCCAAGTTCGTCCGACAAGCCTCGGTGGGATACTTTCTGCCCGGGCGCAAGGCGGCCGTCAAAGATCCTCGATCGGATCGCGTCGTAGGCAAGCTCTGCATCTGTCGAGACTTTCGACGTCATCTGTGATCGCAGTTAGCGTATGATTTAAAGAGAAGTAACTGATAGGAAATTACCCTTACTGGTAACGCCCGGCAACTGTTAATTTTGCGAGTCGGTATGCCGAGAGTGAACCGGAAGAAAATCTTCGTCACGAAGAGAGCTGATAATTATATGATTTCACACGACGTGCGCTTTACCATCTGTGCCGTCCGCGCGGAAGAAACCTATCCCCTCAGGGCCGCAATCTTGATGGCAGGAGACGAGGAGGGGAGCGCTCTGCACGGCGACCTCGCCCCAACGACCATGCACTTTGCCGTTCGCGATAATGAAAGTATTGTTGCCGTGGCGTCAGTGTGTAAAGAAGGGCAATCCGGCGTTTCGAACGCTGAAGCCTGGCGCATTCG
The DNA here is from genome assembly GCF_017104975.1 of Burkholderia sp. Ac-20344. NCBI lineage: Bacteria > Pseudomonadati > Pseudomonadota > Betaproteobacteria > Burkholderiales > Burkholderiaceae > Burkholderia > Burkholderia sp. Ac-20344. The sequence goes on along the minus strand of NZ_JAAGPP010000059.1, from coordinate 38,696 downwards.
CGGCATGGCCGTCCATCCATCGGTACGTGGTTTAGGATTCGGACGCCTTCTGGCCAATCTCTCCATTCGCTATGTCCGCGAACAGCGTGGAACGCTGCTCTGGTGCACGGCGCGCGAATCGGCATACCAGTTCTACGAAATGCTCGGCTTTAATCGCGACGCGATACCGATTTCAATGCATGGTCGCGACGACATGAAATTCTATCTGATGCAGCGCCAGATCGAGTGGCGTGAAGATTGATCTCCCTCGCCTTGGCAAGCCGACCGATAACGCGAAGAACGAATCCTTCAACGGACGCTTACGGGAGGAATGCCTCAACGCGCATGGGTTCTTGTCGCTGGAGAATGCCAGACGCAAAATCGAGGTCTGGCGCGAGTGCTATAACGAGTCACGTCCTCACCCCGCATTGCAGTGGATGACACCGGCGGAATTCTCCCGCCGGTGCACCGATTGGACCGATTCGGCCCGCCCCGAAGAGCCGGAATTTTCCAATCACGACCAAGACCGGGACGGAAAGTGGCCCAGCCTCCGGTGCGGGAGTGGGGGGTTAGAAGCGATGCAACATGCCCATGCGATAAACCATCTGATTGGGCCCTGACGACGGGCCGGCCGAGGCGTCCACAATCTGTGCTTCGTCGAAGCTGGTTCCGGTATGCGCGCTGACGACATGCTGCCAGGCGCCTTGCAGATATAGCGACGTGCGCTTGCTCAAGTCATAGTCGAGCATCAGCCCGATCTGGTGCCACTTCGGCATATATTGGGTATCGGACGCGTACAAGTGCGCCATCGTAAAAGTGTATGCCGCTCCCAACCAGAGCGTGTGGGTGAAGTAGTACTGCGCGTTGAGCTCGAAGTTGTCGAATTTCCACGCATTCCACGTCGCGCCATTTTGCAGGGTCGTGTTGTCCATCCAGGCATTGCCGATGGGGTTATAGACATCGACATGTGACCACGCCGCGCCGACCAGGACGTGGGTAAACTGGTACGACGCCGCGACACCGATGTCCTGTTGCGACGACCCGTTGAAGAGGTCGCCACTGTTCACCGCGCCGCCTGACGCGAGCCCGGGGCCATTGAGCTTTAGATAGGACGCAGCCGCAGTCAGGTTGCCATTCTGGTAGTTCAGCGTCGCTCCCCAGACACGATTGTTCGAGAATCCGCCGGGCTGATTGCTGAAACCGAACATCGCTTCGGCGGTGAGCCCCCGATATGTCGGGGTCACATACTTGACGGCATTGTTGACACGGAAGTCCCAGTCCGTATTGTCATTGTCGAATGGGTGGGTATTGATGTCGCCCGCCCAATTGCCGGCTGCCGTGATACCCCCGAAACCGAGAGAATCGACACTGGTATCGTATTGGCGGCCGAGCGTGAGCGTGCCGTACTTTGGCGACGACAGACCCACGAACGCCTGACGGCCAAACATGCTGGAATCCTGGCCTAGCTTGCCGCTGTTCACGTTGAAGCCATTTTCGAGTTGAAAGATGGCCTTGTCTCCACCGCCGAGATCTTCGCTGCCTTTTAAACCCCATCGGCTGCCAAAGGTATCTCCGCTCGACATTTGCCACGCGGTGTGCCCGTTGGTATTGCTCGTGAAGTTGAGTCCTTCGTCAATTAGCCCGTATAGCGTCACGCTCTGTTGTGCGTGTGCCGAAACGGAGATCAGGAGCGCCGGTGCCCATGCGAACCAGGGCAGCTTCATCGTTTGACGTTTCATTTAGTTCCTCTGATGGTGTGTAGTCAGAACTGGATGGATTGACTTCGGCGTTGTCCAGAAAATGAAATCGTAGCGGACGAGGCAGTGTAGGCAGAGGGAAATAAGGTTGCCGCAGCGAGCATGGGAATACAGTCTTTCAGTATTCGAAAGTGTTATGCGTCGACGGGCAACGCGAGGAAAGGCGGGGTGCTTGTGAGCTTCGTGTCCATCAAACACTTTCAATGTGTTGTTTTATGTTTTCCTCCGGTTGACGCGGGAATTTTATTCCCGTGCACCGAAGGTTCGGACAAGAACGTGTGGCGCAACGGCAGCGCTTGCTATCGACGATTGTGTCTGGTTACCTGAAAGGCGGGCCGGGATCTCACCGGCAGAGCCGGAACGGACGCCGTGCGTTGATGTGCTTGGGCAGCGACATCGGGCATTGGGAGGGGCCTGTAGACGCGTTGTATCCAACATCGCGATGCGCGCGTACGTGGCGCTCGAGCACTGCAAGATCGAGGCGATGCCTGAAGCCGCAATGAAATGTCTGGCGTTGATCGCAGAGACGGCCAGGGGTGTGGATTCGTGTTTAAGTCAAGAATCGGTTCAGCGTCAAGCGAGAGTATGCGAATGCGGTCTGACCTTAAAAAGGTGCGCGTAGCCATGAGGCTCGCGCACAAAGTCGGAGATCGGTTGCCGGTACGGGCTCAGTTGCCGTTCGAAGCGACGGTCTTGGCCGCGCCTGCGCAATCCTGCTGATACTTCTGCATCAGGCGCGCCTGCGCCGAATCGATATCGTCGGGATAGCTGCTCTCGTCTCCGGACGACGGGTTGTAGCCGACGGACTCCAGCTCGTTCAGTTCGTTGACGAGCTGTCGGTGGGAAACCTGGCCGTTCGTGTGCACGAACGGATAGTCATGGCATTGCGCCGACGTGAGCTTCGTCTCGGCATGTGCGGAGACGCTCAATACGAGTAGGGCGGCGCAGGCGAGGTAACGGACGGGATGATTCATCTTCGACTCCTGGATAGCGTTGGGAGGGGCCGTGCCGCAGGATGCCTGCGTCGGCCACAAGACGCAGGTTAGGGACCGCGCACTATCGAAACGGCAGCACGATGATGAAACATGTTTTAGGGAGCCCGGGCCGGAGCACGCACCCGATGCCGAATGCATTGAAAGTTAAAGAATCCTTCATACCCGTGTTGTCGGATGGTTAGGGGCAGTGGCGTATCGTCGAATGACGGATCAATCGATATCGCGCACCGCACCGCACGGCGCGCGCTGGAGTAACGCAATGAACTCAGCAGTCCGGATGGTGTCGCTCGTTGCGCTGGTGTGCTTGTCGCTGCCAGCGTTCGCTAAGGTGCAAGGAACGGGGCTGGCGATAGCCGATGTGACGCTCGCCCACGCGAAAGCCGAGCGCAGGGATCGTGCGGCCGATGCCGCACGTGACGTCGCATCGCATCGCGTGGACAGACCGGGTACGCAAACGCACCAGGGCTGATTGAACGGAGCGTCGTCGTTCTCGGTATGGGGGCGATCGCAGCGGCCAGCGTGTTCCCAAGGCGGCAGTGCTGCGGGCGCGTTGCCGGCGCCCGCCGTCATAGCGCGCCGGTCAGACCGATCACGGCCGGGCCTCGCAGTCGCCGTATGTGAAACTTTCTTCATGAAGTCGACGCGCAAGATTTACGCGCGCGCATGTAGTCTTCATTCGAGCGAGTTCGACTGTCGGATGTCGAGGCGCATGGATCCCTGCGATGAAGACGAGAATCGTATATGGCATTATCAGCTATCCAAAGTAACACGCCGGCCTTGGCGAACACGCTGGCCGAGGACGGTGCGGCCATGGCGAACGTACTCACGATCGAAGACGACGAAATCACCGCGAACGAAATAGTGCGTTATTTGCAAGGTCGTGGCTACACGGTCGAATGGGTGGCGAACGGGCGCGACGGCATGGTCCGCGCGCTCGGCAACGAGTTCGACGTGATCACGCTCGACCGGATGCTGCCGGTCGTCGACGGTCTCACGATCCTGACCACGATGCGCAGCGTCGGCGTACGCACGCCCGTGCTGATGCTGAGTGCGCTCGGCGATGTCGACGAGCGGGTTCGCGGCCTGCGCGCGGGCGGCGATGACTACCTGACCAAACCGTTCGATCCCGAGGAAATGGCTGCGCGCCTCGAGGTGCTGCTGCGCCGGAGCCAGGGCGTGCCGGCCGCGGCCGACACGACGTTGGTCGTCGGTTCCCTCAAACTCGACCTGATCTCGCGCAAGGTGTTTCGCGACGGCGAAGAAATCGTGTTGTTGCCGACCGAATACCGTGTTCTCGAATACATGATGCGCAATGCCGGACAGACCATCACGCGCACGATGTTGTTCGAGGCCGTCTGGGGCTATCACTTCGATCCAGGCACGAACCTGATCGAAGTGCACATGGGCCGGTTGCGCAAGAAAATCGATCCGCCCGATGCGAATCAGATGATCCAGACAGTACGGGGTGCAGGGTATCGTCTTGGCTGAGTCGGCTATCGTGGCGTCCTTGGCGGATCACGTCCAGCCGGCACCGCAGCGACGCTGGTACTCCAGTACGTTTCGGCTCGTGTCGGTTTATGCCCTCACGTTCTCCGTGTCGGTCATGCTGCTGCTCGGTTTCATCGCATCGGTGATCACACACGGCATGGAGCGGGAAACCGACACGGTGATCCATTGGCAGATGCTCTACTTCGATTCGATACAGGACGGCCAGCTTCCCGCGGCGATTCGGCACCGGATCGAGCATGAACGGATGCATGCCAACTATTACGGACTCTTTACCGAAGACGGCCGGCATATTGCGGGCGACGTGCTGGCGCTACCCGCCGACATGCGATCGGACCGCAGCGGTGCGACGCTCGATCACACGATGCCGATCGCGGGCGACCAGGTGCCGCCGGTCGTCCGCGCGATGGCCGAGCGACGTGCAAACGGTGACGTGCTGGTGCTCGGACGCGACCTCACGCATATCCTGCGGATCCGCGCGGGGATCATCCAGGCGCTGGTTGGCGGCGGGCTGCTCTGTCTTGGCGCGGGTGTCGTGGGCGGCTTGATCCTCAGCGTGCGGCAAATGCGGCGCCTGAAGGAAGTCCGGCGCGTCACGCAGCGTATTGCGCAGGGTGACCTCGGACAGCGGCTGCCGGTCGGCGGACACGACGAGATTGATCTGCTATCCCATCTCGTCAACCATATGCTCGAGGAGATCGAGCGCCTGATGAACGAGGTAAAGGGGGTCTGCGATGGCATCGCGCATGACCTGCGGACACCACTCGCGCACGTGCACACGCTGCTCGCGCAGGCAGCGCAGCGCGCGGAAGGGCTCGACGATGTCGCGCTGGCGAGTCTCGTCGCGCGTGCGCGCAACGAGACCGACGTGTTGCTCAGTCGGTTTCGGGCGATGCTGCGTATCGCCGAAATCGGCTCGCTGCAGCGGCGCGGCGGATTTGCGGAACTCGCGCTGGAGGACCTGGTTTCGGATGTCGGGCAGTTGTTCGAACCACTTGCGGACAGCCGCGCGATCCACTTCGTGCAGTCCGTCAATCCGGCCGGGCGGATACACGGCGACCGCGCGCTATTGTTCGAGGCGCTCAGCAACCTGCTCGACAATGCGCTCAAGTACACGACGTCGGGCGGTACCGTACGCCTGGAACTTCATGACACGCTGTCCGGTCCGCGTATCGACGTGATCGACAACGGCCCGGGCATCGAAGCAAACGAACGCGAGGCTGTGCTGCAGCATCGCTACCGCAGCCACCGCACCGGGCACCTCGCCGGTGCGGGACTCGGGCTGAGCATCGTGTCGACGGTCGTCAACGTGCACGACTTCACGCTGCGCATCGGTAGTGCCGAGCCCGGGACGCGCGTGACGATCGAATGCTGGCGGAGATCGCTGGGATGACGATCGTCCGCAGGCACATGGCCGTGTATGTCGACTCCCGCCGTGGGGCAGGCTGACGATGCGCGTCCTCCTCGTGGCCTCGCCGCATCCTGAGGCGTCGTGGCTGTACAAGGCGTTACAGGAGAGTGGGTACAGCCTGCAGCGTACCGACGATCTGCGCGATGGCCTGTTCCTCGCGTCGCAGGAAGCGTTCGACGCGATCTTTGTCACCGCGTTCGAACTTGGCGGCGATAGCGAACTGATCGCGATGTTGCCGCGCTTCGTTGCGGACGGTAACGGCGCGGCGCTGGTGGCGCTGATTGGCCAGTCGTCGGCAAGCGAACGCATTCGCGTGCTGCGCGCGGGCGCCGATGTGTGTTTCGGCGCGCCGTATTCGTTCATCGAACTGCACGAGAGGCTGCAGGCATTGCAGCGATTGTCCGGGCCGCGCGAGGTCGAAGCGGTGGAGTCCACCTTCGACACGCTCGCGCGCGAGCTCAAGGACGGCAAGCTGCGGCTGGCGGTCACGCGCCGCGAATACTTGTTGCTCGAGTGCCTGATGCGTCATCCGAACGCGCCGGTGCCGCGCGATCAGTTGATCCGTTATGTATGGCAGGACAAGGAGGACGTCGATCCGTCGAGCGTCAGTCTCGTGGTATCGAGGCTGCGCCGCAAGCTTGCGCGGCATCTGCCCGGCGTGCGGATCGAGACAGTGAGCCGTTACGGTTATCAGGTGACATTGCCGGACGCATGACCGTGCAGGTGCGGCTCGCACCGGGCCGCGGAGACGAAGGGCAGCCTGCCGGCGGCAGCGCTGCCCTTCGTGCGTTTACGAGCCGAAGAACGGCACGCAGAAATCGGTCGGGCCGACGCAATCGCCGGGGCCGTTGGGTCGCGCAGCGGCGCAGCCGGACAGCATGACGCCGGCGGCGAGCGCGACGAGCGCAAGACGGGCGGAACGGGCGAGCAAGGGGCAAAGCTTCATGAATGGCGGGCGATTCGGTGAAAGGGAGGCGTCGCCGCGGACGGCGCGGGCGGCGTGAGCCGGGCACCGCGCCTGGCCGCAGGGCGGCGCGCATCAATGCGAATAGAGCGTCGAGTTCAGGTACTTGAGCTGCCCGTCCTGTTCGGCATGTACGAGCTCGGCATAGACCTCGGCACGCGTCTTCTCGTGCATCGCCTGGCCGTACGGCGCCACCCACTGGCCAGCAGCCTGCGTGCCGGGCACGCCGTCCTTGGTGGCGGCCGGGGACATCTGCATCGGCTGGCCGCTAGCCTGCGCAAGCGCGGGAACGGACAGTGTGCCGATGGCGGCGAGCATGGCGGCGGCGACGATGTTGGCGGTTTTCATTTTCGGAATCCTCATGATGTTTGACGGGAGTCATCCCCGGCGCGGCGTGTCGATGCCGTGCATCGGGTTGAGGACAAGCATAGAGGACGGGGGCTAGCGGATCGGCATACGCAACGTGAAAAGAAATTCATGCGCGGGCGGAGCTTCTGCGTCGACATGAAGCTGGTGCATCGAGAACATGAAGCGGGTTTCATTTTTCAGGCCGTTTTGATAACGGCGCTGTCATGCCCGCTGCCTAAATTGTGCGCCATCGCATCGCGGACGGACCGGCCATCCCACAACGGCCGGCGATGCGAGAAGACCGATCCACTCTAGCGAAACCATCATGAAGAAATATCTGGCAATCCCGGCGGCGATCGCTTGCCTGCTTGCGGGCGCGGCCCACGCGCAAAGCAGCGTCACGCTGTACGGCACGATCGACGCGGGCCTGGACTACATCAGCAACCAGAAATCGTCGGCCGGTGCGGGCCCGGTCTATGGCGTCCAGAGCGGCAACGTCAGCACGTCGCGCTGGGGGCTGCGCGGCAACGAGGATCTCGGCGGCGGCCTGGCTGCCGTGTTCACGCTCGAGAACGGCTTCAACGTCGCGAACGGGAAGCTCGGCAACGGCGGCGACGAGTTCGGCCGCCAGGCGTGGGTTGGCCTGTCGAGTCGGCAATGGGGCACGGTAACGCTCGGCCGCCAGTACGATTTCCTGGTCGACTTCGTCGCGCCGCTGTCGGCGACGGGCTCGGGATTCGGCGGCAACATCGCCGATCACCCGTACGACAACGACAACCTGGCGAACGATACGCGGATGAACAACGCGGTGAAATTCCGCAGCGCGGACTACGGCGGCTTCTCGTTCGGCGGCACCTACGGTTTTAGCAACCAGGGCGGCGGGGCCGGCAACAACAACGCGTACAGCGTCGGCGCGCAATATGTGAATGGCCCGGTCGATCTCGCCGTTGCGTACCTGCAGTCGAACCAGCCTGGCGGCGTGAACAAGCCGCAGAACACCGGTGGTTCGCTGAGCAGTTCGGATGGCGATGCGATGCTGGTCGGCGGCCGCTGGCGCACGTTCGGCGCTGGTGCGCACTATGCGTTCGACCATGCGACGGTTGGTTTCGTCTATACGAGAACGATTCTGAACGATCCGCGCGAACTGTCGCAAGGCGGCGCGTACGGGAACGTAAACGGCCAGTTGCTGACGTTCAGCAACTACGAGTTGAATGCCCGCTATTTCCTGACGCCAGCCTTCTCGCTGGGTGGCTCGTATACGTTCACGCAGGGTCGTTTCGACGATGCGGGCCGCAACATCGCGCCGAAGTGGAACCAGTTCATGCTGCAGGCCGACTATGCGCTGTCGCGTCGCACCGATCTCTATCTCGAAGGCGTGTACCAGCACGTGACGGGTGCGGACGGTGTCGCAGTGCTCGGCAATGCCGGGATCTTCAATCTGGCCGCGTCGGGCAACGATCGCCAGGCCGTGGTCGCGGCCGGCATTCGTCACAAGTTCTGAGTGCGCCGGACCCACGTAAAAAAGCGGCACCCGTCATCGCGACGGGTGCCTTGAAATGCGACACACCTCCCGCGCGTCGCAAGGGATTCAGGTCGTGGAACGGGCCGGCGTCGCGGTGGGCGCTTGCATACCGGGGGTGGCTTCCTCTGTCGACCACCCACCGCCCAACGCGGCGATCAACTCCACCGCCGCCAGCTGCCGGCGCGTGTCCAGCTCCAGCATCGCGACCTTCGTATTGAGCTCGGTAGTCTGCGCGGTCACCACGTCGAGATAGCTGACGACGCCGTCCCGATAGCGCGACATCGACAACTGCAGCGTGCGCTCGGCCGCATCGAGCGCCTCCTGCTCGCGAGCGGCTTCGTCGCCGAGGTGATGCGTGAGCGCGAGGTTGTCCTCGACCTGCTGGCACGCGGCGAGCACGACCGCGCGATATTGCGCGCCGTTCTCGGCCAGTTTTGCGTGCGCCTGGTCGGTGAGCGCCTGGCGGCGGCGGCCGTCGAACAGCGTAAACGCGAGGCTGGGCCCGATCGACCAGATCTCGTTCGGCGCACTGAGCCAGTGGCCGAGGCCCGAGCTCTGGTATCCGCCGATCAGCCCGAGCGTGATGTCGGGGAAGAACGCCGCGCGCGCCACGCCGATCTTCGCGTTGGCGGACGCCATGCGGCGCTCGGCGGCCGCGACGTCGGGGCGCCGCTGCAGCAGCGTGGCGGGAAGGCCGGTGGGGATCGTCGGCAGATAGGCGACGTTCAGGTCAGGCGTCAGCGAGAACGACGACGCCGGCACGCCCGTGAGCGTCGCGATCGAGTGCTCGTAGAGCGCGCGCCGCGCCCGCACGTCCTCGGCCGACGCGCGGGCCGAATCGAGCTGTGTCTGCGCGCGCGAGACGTCGAGATCGGAGGCGATGCCGCCCGCGTGCCGGCTCATCGTCAGCTGCAGCGCGCGCTGGTAGGTGTCGATCGTGTCGGCCAGCAGTTGTTGCTGCTGGTCGAGCCCGCGCAGGTTGAAGTACGCGTTCGCAAGGCTGGCCTGCAGGCTCAGTTGCACCGACGCGAGATCGTCGGCGCTGGCCTGCGCGTCGGCACGCCCGGCCGCGACTTCGTTGCGGACTTTCCCCCACAGATCGAGGTCGTAGTCGAAGCCGGCGTCGAGCGTGTCGTTGCCATAGACGTTCGGCTGGTTCGAGCCGCGCAGCGGCCGCGTGGCCGATTGCCGGTTGCTCGAGACCTGCGCGCCGAGTCCGATGGTCGGGAACAGCCCCGAGCGCGCCTGATCGAACAGCGCAGCCGCTTCGTCATGGCGGGCCACGGCGGCGGCCACGTCGGGGTTGGCCGCGGCCACCTGCGCTTCGAGCCGGTCGAGCACCGGATCGTGGAATGCCTTCCACCAGCCGTCGCGCGCGATGCGGTCGGCCGGCTTCGCGGCCTGCCAGCCGCCCGCTTCCTTGAAGCTGGCCGGCAGCGCAGTCTGCGGCGCGTGATAGGTGGGCGCGAACGAGCACGCGGAGAGGAACGCGGCGCCGGCGAGCAGCGCGCAGAGCCGAAGCCGGTTAGCCATTCGTACGCTCCGTGTCGCGCATGGCCGATGCGACGGTGCGGGCCGGCGCCGCGAGCCTGACCGGGTCGCCCGCGGCCAGCGAGTCGGGCGGGTTGTCGATCACGCGATCGTCCGGCGCGAGGCCGGTCGCGATCTGCACGTGCGTGCCGAGGTCGGTCGCGACCGTCACGGGCTTGAACACCGCGCGATTGTCCTTGCCGACTACGGCGACCTGCAGGCCGGCCTGCCGGAAGATCAGCGAGCTGGCCGGAATCGTCAGCACGTGGCTGCTGCCGGCCGGCAGCGCGAAGTGCACTTCGGTGTATTCGCCCGGAATCAGCTTGCCGTCGCGGTTGTCGACCATCAGCTGCACGAGCAGCGTGCCGGTCGAATCGGCGATCGAGTCGTCGGTGTCGGCGAGCGCCGCGTGGAAGGTCTCGCCCGGATGCTCGGGCACGGTCAGCGTGGCCGTCATGCCGGGGCGGATCGCGCCCGCCTCGTTCTGCGGCACGCTCACGTACACGCGCATCTGGTGCACGTCGGACACGGCGAACAGCTCCGGGCCCGTGCCGCCGCCGGCCGAGATCAACTGGCCGATATCGGTCTTGCGTGCGGTGACGACGCCGTCGAACGGCGCGACGATGCGCTTGAACGTCTCCAGTGCGTCGAGGCGCCGCACGTTGGCCTCGTTGGCCGCGACGATCGCCTGCTTGGCGGCGAGGTCGCTGGTCTTCTCGTCGGTTTCCTGCTGCGACACCGAATCCTGCGCGAGCATCTTGGTCCAGCGCGCGGCCGTGGAAGCGGCCAGCTTCTCGTTGGCGAGCGAGCTCTGCAGGTCGGCTCGCGCCTGCTGCAGTTGCTGGTCGAGCTCGGGCGTGTCGATCAACCCGAGCAGCTGGCCCGATTTCACGTGTGTGCCGATATCGGTGTACCACGCATGCAGGTAGCCCGACACCTGAGCGTGGATCGGCGCACTCTCGAACGCGGACAGGTGGCCGGGCAGTGTCAGCGTGGCGCCGTCGGCGCCGGTCGACGGCGTGTACGCGACCACGGTCGGCACGGCCTGCTCGGCCGACCACGTGGTCATTTCCTGTTTCGCGTGCGCGCGGCCGACGATGCCGGTCGTCACGATGCCGACCGCGATCAGCGCGGCGATCGTGGCGACGAGCTTGAGGTTGGGCAGCCGTTTCGGCGATTTGATATCGATCTCAGTGGACATGGGAAGCTCCGGACGCGGAAGGGGAGGAAGCGCGGGAAGCGTCGTGCTTCAGCGCGTCGCGCCGATGCACGAGGCTGAACACGACGGGAACGAAGAACAACGTCGCGATCGTCGCGCACGCGAGGCCGCCGATCACGGCGCGACCGAGCGGCGCGTTCTGTTCGCCGCCATCGCCGAGGCCGAGCGCCATCGGCGCCATGCCGATGATCATCGCGAGCGCCGTCATCAGCACCGGGCGGAAGCGCGTGAAGCCGGCTTCGAGCGCGGACGCGAGCGCGTTGCCGGTTTCGGCCAGGCGTTCGCGCGCGAAACTGACGACGAGGATCGAGTTCGCGGTGGCCACACCCATGCACAGGATCGCGCCGGTCAGTGCCGGCACCGACAGCGGCGTGTGCGTGGTGAACAGCATCCAGACGATGCCGGCCAGTGCCGCCGGCAGCGCCGAGATGATCACGAACGCGTCGGCCCACGAATGGAAGTTCACGACGATCAGCAGATAGATCAGCACGATCGCGCCGACGAGGCCGAGCAGCAGGCCGGCGAACGCGCCGTTCATGGTCTGCACCTGGCCGCGCAGCGTGACGGTGGAGCCCTTGGGCAGATCCTTCGCAGTGGCCTTGACGATGTTGCCGATGTCGGCCGCGACTGCCCCGAGGTCGCGCCCCTGGGTGGTCGCGTAGATATCGAACAGCGGCTCGATGTTGTAGTGCGACACCACCGCGTTGCCGACGCCGCGCGTGATCGTCGCAAGACCTCCGAGCAGCTGCGACTGGCCGCTGGCGCCGGTGACCGGCAGGTTCTGCAGTGCAGACAGCGTGGTCATCTTGTACTGCGGCGTTTGCGCGACGATCGGATAGGACACGCCGTTGCGCGGGTTGAGCCAGTAGGTCGGGTCGACCTGGCTCGTGCCGGCCAGCGTCGCGACCACCGAGTTCGTCACGTCCTGCTCGGTGATGCCGAGCAGGTCGGCGCGAGTGCGATCGACCGCGATCGTGAACTGCGGGTAGGTGGTGGCTTGCTGGATCCGCGGGTCGGCGACGCCGGCGATCAGGCGCAGCTTGCGGTACAGCTCATGCGCATAAGCCAGATTCGCGTGCTGGTCGGGGCCGGCCACCTGCAGGTCGACCGGGGCCGGTGCGCCGAAGTTGAGGATCTGGCTGACGATGTCGGCGGGCAGGAACGAGAAGGTGGTGCCGGGATAGGCGCGCGGCAGCAGTTCGCGCAGCTTGCGTACGTAATCGGCGGTCGGCGCGTGATCGCGCGACAGCGAAATCAGGATGTCGCCGTCCTGCGGTCCGAGGGTGCCGCTGCTGTTGTAGGTCAGGTTGATCCCGCTGTTGGGCAAGCCGATGTTGTCGATGACTTCGCGCAATTGCGCGGGCGGTATCGAGCTACGGATCGTGTTCTCGATCCGGTCGAATTCGGCGGCGGTTTCCTCGACGCGCGTGCCGACCGGCGCGCGCACGTGTAGCGAGATCTCGCCCGAGTCGATGGCCGGGAAGAAGTTGCGGCCCAGCCACGGTACCAGCACGAACGACGCGGCCACGACGCACAGGAATGCCGCGACGAATGGCTTGCGGCGCGTGAGCGCGAGGCCCAGCAGGATCCGGTATGCGGCGCGCACGGCTTCGAAGCGGCGTTCGAACGCGCGCTGGAAGCGCACCAGCGGATTGCGCGACGGCGGAACGTCGTGCGCGCCGGTATGACCCGAGTGCGGATCCATGATCGCCGCCAGCTCGCCCGAAGCGTGGCCGGCTGACGCGTGCGGCTTGAGCAGGTATTGCGCGAGCATCGGCACGAACGTGCGCGACAGCACGAACGACGACATCATCGAGAAGATCACGGCCTTGGCCATCGGCACGAACAGAAAGCGCGAGATGCCGTCGAGCATCAGCATGGGCACGAATACGATGCAGATGCACATCAGCGACACCAGTGCCGGCATCACGATCTGTTTTGCGCCGTCGACGATCGCCGTACGCGTGTCCTTGCCCTGTTCGAGGTGCCAGTTCACGTTCTCGATCGTCACCGTCGCATCGTCCACGAGAATCCCGACCGCGAGCGCGAGACCGCCGAGCGTCATCACGTTGAGCGTTTCGCCGGTGGCCGCGAGCAGCGCGATCGCGCAGAGCACGGCCAGCGGAATCGACGCCGCGATGATCAGCGTCGAGCGCCACGAGCCGAGGAACAGCAGGATCATCAGCGAGGTCAGCGCAGCGGCGATGACGCCCTCGCGCGCCACGCCGCTGACGGCGCCCTTCACGAAGGTCGACTGGTCGCCCATCGTGACGAGCTTCAGCCCCGGCGGCAGCGTTTGCTCGATCAGCGGCAGCTTGGCCTTCACGCCCGCGATAATGTCGAGCGTCGACGACGAGCCGTTCTTCAGGATGCTCATCAGCACGGCCCGGTGGCCGTCCACGCGCACGATGTTGCTCTGCGGCGGGAAGCCGTCGCGCACGTGCGCCACGTCGCGAATCGTGATGGTCGTACCGTCGACCGACTTGATCGGCAGGTCGTTCAGCGCGTCGAGCGCGAGCGGGCTGTTGTTGAGCTTGATGTTGTATTCGAAACGGCCGATCTTCTGCGTGCCGGCCGGAATGATCTGGTTCTGCTGCGCGAGCGCGTGCGCGACATCCTGCGCCGACAGCCCCTTCGACTGGAGCGCCTGCGGGTCGATGTCGATCTGCACTTCGCGCGTCTTGCCGCCGTATGGCGTCGGAATCGCGACGCCGGGTACCGACAGCAACTGCGGTCGAATGAAGTTGACCGCGTAGTCCCCCAGCTTCTGTTCGTCGAGCGTGTTGCTGGTCAGTGCGATCTGCAGCACGGGCACGGTCGACGCGTTGTAGTTGAGGATTTGCGGCGGCGTGGTGCCGGGCGGCATCTGCTTGAGCACGGTCTGCGAGATCGACGTGACCTGCGCGGTAGCCGTGCGGATGTCGACGGTCGGCTGGAAGAAGATCTTCACGATGCCGTAGCCGCGGAACGATTGCGACTCGATATGCTGGACGTCGTTTACGGTCGTGCCGAGCGTACGCTCGTAGTATGTGATCACGCGTCCGGACATGTCGTCCGGCTGCAGGCCGGCGTAGTTCCAGACGACGCTGATCACCGGAATGCGGATGTCCGGAAAGATGTCGATGGGCGTTCTGACGGCCGCGAGCGGACCTGCAATGAGGATCAGCAGCGCCAGCACGACGAACGTATAGGGCCGGGTGAGCGCGAGCCGGACAATTTTCAGCATGGGATGCTGCTCCGTTCAAAAGCGGTCGTGAAGAAGAATCGGCCGGGCGCGGCTTCGGGAAAACACCGACGCGCAGCCGATGACCGCATTCTGCGGAGTGGCCCCTAACAGCCAATCGCAAAAATAATGAAACAAGTTTTAGGTGGCGGCGGCCGGATTCAGTCGAGCATGTAGCCGGAGCCGCGGATCGTGCGGATCAGCGGCTCGGCGCCGGGCCGGTTCACTTTCTTGCGCAGGCGGCCGATGTGCACGTCGATCAGATTGGTGCCGGGATCGTAGCGGCAGCCCCATACGGCTTCGAAGATCATCGTGCGCGTGAGTACGCGCCCGGCGTGGCGCATCATGAATTCGAGCACGCGCCATTCGGTCGGCAGCAACGCGAGCTCGCGTCCGCCGAGCGCGACGCGTCGCCGCACCAGGTCGAGTTCGAGCTCGCCCGCGCGCAGCACCGTCTCGACCCGCGGGCCGCGCGGCCTTCGGCGGATCAGTACGTCGATGCGCGCGCACATCTCGTCGAGCGAGAACGGCTTGACGAGATAGTCGTCGCCCCCCGCGCGCAGCCCCTGGATGCGCTGGTCGACATCGGACATCGCGCTCATCACGAGTACCGGCGTCTCCAGGCCGATGCCGCGCATCGTCGCGAGGATCGTGAGGCCGTCGAGGTCCGGCAACATGCGATCGAGCGTGACGACGTCGTAGTCCGAGCTCATCGCCTTGGCCATACCGTCGCGGCCGGTGCGTGCGGCGTCGATCTGGTGGCCTGCGGCACGCAGCGTGTGTGCAATGTGATCCGCGATCAGCGGATCGTCTTCGATCATCAGGATGTGTGCCATGGAGGGAGTGCCCTCGGTGGAATCAGGCGGCAGCAAGCCGCATGGCGGTTCGGTTCGGCGCGCGATAGTGGTCGACCACGTAGTCGATGAAACTGCGCACTTTCGTCGACAGATAGTTGCGACTCGGATAAAGGATCGACACGCAGCGCGGGCCGCCATTGACTGCGTAGCGTTCGAGAATCGGCAGCAATGTGCCGCGCGCGAGATCGTCGGCGACGAGCGGATGCGGCAACTGCGCGATGCCCATGTGATTGAGCGCCGCGAGCCGCACCATCGCGCTGCTGGTTGACGTCAACGCGTTGCCGGTAAAGACGCGACAGGAACCGTCGACATCCGAAAACTCCCAGTTGCGCGCGGCGCCATTCGACACGGTCAGCAGGCTGTGGGTATTGAGTTCGACGGGCTCGGTCGGCAAGCCGTGGCGCTCGAGGTACTCGGGCGACGCGACGACCATCTCGTGCACGCTCGTCAGCATCCGCGACACGAAGGTGGAGTTGACGAGGCGATGATCGTCACAGAAGCACACGTCGTAGCCGCCCTCGACCATGTCCACCTGCAAATCGAACGTCGTCACGTCGAAACGCACGCGCGGATGCTCGAGGCGATACGTGGACAGCAGCGTGCCGAGGCCGGCCGCGACAGAGGTCTCCGACGCGGCGATGCGCAGCGTGCCGCGCGGGTCGCGGTTGGCCTGTGCGAGGTTCGATTCGATCTCGTCGAGTTTCTCGATGATCGTTCGGCAACCGTCGAGATATTCGCGGCCGGACTCGGTGAGCGACAGGCTGCGGGTCGTCCGGTTCAGCAGGCGCATGTTCAGGTGCGCTTCGAGCATGCCGACGCTGCGCGTGACTGCGGCGGCCGACATTCCGAGCTGACGTGCGGCGAGACTGAAGCTCGACAACTCGACCACGCGTGTAAAGACACGCATCGCTTGCAGTTGGTTCATGATCGACTGGAAAGGAATTGGCCGGAAATACAGGCCGGCGACGTCCGTCTTCATCGGGCTACGTCGGCGCATCGCGCTGCGCCTGCTGGGCCGGGCAGCGAGTCAATTATGGGATGCGAGCGGGTGTCGAACGCTAAAAAAACAGGGCTGGACGGATGAAATTTCATTTAGAAAGAGGCGGACGCGGAAAAACGACAGCACGGTGCGCTTTCTAAAAAAAGATTCATGCGCGGATCGCAAATCTTCAGGTGGCTCATTTACACGGAGGTCGATAATAGGATCACGCAACTGCCACAAGGACGACAGAAATGGCGCAACCGTTGAGCATCAAGATGATCGAAGAGCGCGGCAAGCTCGTTGTGCTGATGTCGATTGAACGGGGCGCGGCGGTGCTTGATCCGGAAGATGTGGACGCCGTCGTCCAGTACCTGAGTCTGTTGCGCGCGTCGATGCGGCCTGCCGTGCCGGACATTCCGCCGCACGCGCAGCAATTCGTGACGGAAATGGATCCGTGCTGGTATGTGGAGCGCCATCCGCTGCAGGGGGGCGCTGTGCTGCTGCTGCGTCATACCGGGCTCGGTTGGGCGAGCTTCGCGCTACCGCCGAGCAGCCTCGAACGTTTGCATGGTTCCCTGACGCAATTGCTCGAGGACGAGCGGCAGGTGATCAGCATGCCTCACTGAAGCCGCCGCGTGAACGCGCCTGTATTCAGATGATTAGCGATAGATCGCTGAAAAAAGCGATGCAATACCACATCGATGTGGCCGATGGACTCCCGATCGGCATAGGCGACGCCCCGTGATCGAGGGCAGTCAATGCAAGCGGCACACTTGCGTTGATAGTCAATATGTAGTGGCCAACTCATCCCGGACACTGCGTTGAGTTTTTCTTCGGCGGCTGACGGCGCCAGTCGGTCATTGAACGGATGCAGCCGTATCCGGTTGACGGGCAATGCCGGAAATTTCCCCGGTGCCGAACGGTTCGTCGTCCGGCGAGCCAGCGCCATCGCCGGCGGGCGCCTGGCAATTCACGCGTCTTCACTTGCCTCCTCGCTGCGACGAAAGCGCCGTGATGTGATACTTGGCACGCAAGGCGTACAGAACGCCGCTACCGTCATCGGCGCATGTGATTCCGCCGATGGATCCAACGCAGTTTGCCTTTCGCAAGACCTTTCGTCATGACCGACTCGAACCATCACTATTACGAACCGTCGCAAGGCCACGGCCTTGCGCATGATCCCTTGAACGCGATCGTGGGTCCGCGCCCGATCGGCTGGATTTCATCCCGCGGCAACGACGGCACGGTCAACCTCGCACCGTACAGCTTCTTCAACGCATTCAACTACCATCCGCCGATCATCGGGTTTTCGAGTACCACGGCCAAGGACAGCCTGCGCAACGTCCAGGAGACCGGCGAGTTCGTCTGGAATCTCGCGACTCGCGATCTCGCCGACAGGATGAACCTGACCTGC
This sequence comes from Burkholderia sp. Ac-20344, assembly GCF_017104975.1. Taxonomy (NCBI): domain Bacteria; kingdom Pseudomonadati; phylum Pseudomonadota; class Betaproteobacteria; order Burkholderiales; family Burkholderiaceae; genus Burkholderia; species Burkholderia sp. Ac-20344. The sequence goes on along the minus strand of NZ_JAAGPP010000059.1, from coordinate 20,989 downwards.
GCCGCGGTCCCGTATGGCGTCAACGAGTTCGAACTCGGTGGCCTGACCGCAATCCCGTCGCGGCTGGTCGACGTGCCGCGCGTCGCCGAAAGCGGCGTGAACTTCGAATGCAAGGTGACCGACGTGATTCGGCTGCGTGACCATAAAGGCGTCGAGACGGCGGCCTCGCTGGTATTGGGTGAGGTCGTTGCCGTTCATATCCGGCATGATTTGCTGAAGGACGGGATCTTCGACACCTTTGGCGCGGGCATCATTCTTCGTGCGGGCGGCCCGTCCGCCTATGTGCATGTTCAGCCCGACAGCCGGTTCGACATCGCCCGCCCGGGCGCATGAGGCAGCGCGCGTTGCAACGGCTCCGGAAGCGGGCGCTGCCCGCGTGATCGTCCGCCGTGCCCTCACAGACGAAGGCCCCGTAGAAATCCAGGATTTCGCGGGGTCTTTTGCCTTGTATCGTCCGACTTGATCCTTTCGACCCGCTCCATCCATTCGTCGTTCGACCCCGATCCGGGCCAGCCGGCACCGCGGCCTCACTGCGCTGCAACATGGCAAATCTGCTCACCGCGGTCGAGCGGCTTGGTCATCGACGTCCGGCGCTGCAACGCCTAAATTTTCAAGGTTGACGTGCCTATCCGCACGCCAGCTTGCGCGCAGGCCGGCAACCGGCCTGCGCGATCCCAACAGCGTGAGACACAATCGAGCGTGGAGACGACACGATGAGCCTGTCAGAGCCATTGCGTCTGCATGTGCCGGAGCCCACCGGGCGCCCGGGCTGCAAGACGGACTTTTCCTATCTGCATCTTTCGCCGGCCGGCGCGGTTCGCCGCCCGCCGATCGACGTAGCCGCGGCGGACACCGCCAATCTCGCCCGCAGCCTCGTGCGCGTGCTCGACGACAGCGGCAAGGCCGTCGGCCCGTGGGCGCCGGATCTCGACGATGCGCGGCTGATCGCCGGCCTGCGCGCGATGCTCAAGACCCGCATTTTCGACGCGCGCATGATGATCGCGCAGCGCCAGAAGAAAATCTCCTTCTACATGTTGAGCCTCGGCGAAGAGGCGATCGGCACCGCGCACGCAATGGCGCTGCGCGACGGCGACATGTGCTTCCCGACCTACCGGCAGCAGAGCATCCTGATCGCGCGCGACGTGCCGCTCGAGCGGATGATCTGCCAGCTGATGTCGAACGAGGGCGACCCGCTGAAAGGCCGCCAGCTTCCGGTGATGTACTCGGACCGTGAAGCTGGCTTCTTCTCCATTTCCGGCAACCTCGCGACGCAGTTCATCCAGGCGGTCGGCTGGGCGATGGCGTCGGCGATCAAGGGCGACACGAAGATCTCGTCCGCGTGGATCGGCGACGGTGCGACGGCCGAGGCCGACTTCCACACCGCGCTCACGTTCGCGCACGTGTACCGCGCGCCGGTCGTGCTGAACGTCGTCAACAACCAGTGGGCGATCTCGACGTTCCAGGCGATCGCGGGCGGCGAAGGCACGACGTTCGCGGGGCGCGGCGTCGGCTGCGGGATCGCGTCGCTGCGCGTCGACGGCAACGATTTCCTCGCGATCTACGCGGCGTCGAGCTGGGCGGCCGAACGCGCGCGCCGCAATCTCGGCCCGACGCTGATCGAGTGGGTGACCTACCGTGCGGGCGCGCATTCGACGTCGGACGATCCGACCAAGTACCGGCCGAGCGACGACTGGTCCCATTTCCCGCTCGGCGATCCGATCGAGCGCTTCAAGCGCCACCTGATCGTCAAGGGCATCTGGTCGGACAGCGCGCATGAAGCACTGACGGCCGAGCTCGAGGCCGAGGTGATCGCCGCGCAGAAGGAAGCGGAGCAATACGGCACGCTGGCCGACGACCGGATTCCGTCGCCGGCTTCGATGTTCGACGACGTGTACAAGGAGCTGCCCGCGCACCTGCGCCGTCAGCGCCAGGAACTGGGAGCGTGATCATGGCGCAACAAGAGACAGGCACGGCAACGCAGCCGATGACGATGATCCAGGCGCTGCGCTCGGCGATGGACGTGATGCTCGGGCGCGACAGCGACGTGGTCGTGTTCGGGCAGGACGTCGGCTATTTCGGCGGCGTGTTCCGTTGTACCGAAGGATTGCAGAACAAATACGGCAAGTCGCGCGTGTTCGATGCGCCGATCTCCGAAAGCGGGATCGTCGGTGCGGCGGTCGGGATGGGCGCGTACGGGCTGCGCCCCGTGTGCGAGATCCAGTTCGCCGACTATTTCTATCCGGCGTCCGACCAGATCGTGTCGGAAGGCGCGCGGCTGCGCTATCGCTCGGCCGGCCAGTTCATCGCACCGATGACGATCCGCATGCCCTGCGGCGGCGGCATCTACGGCGGCCAGACGCACAGCCAGAGCCCGGAGGCGATGTTCACGCAGGTGTGCGGGCTGCGCACGGTGATGCCGTCCAATCCGTACGACGCGAAGGGGCTGCTGATCGCATCGATCGAGAACGATGATCCGGTGATCTTCCTCGAGCCGAAACGGCTGTACAACGGGCCGTTCGACGGCCATCACGACCGGCCGGTCACGTCGTGGCTCAAGCATCCGGCAAGCGCGGTGCCCGAGGGCTACTACACGGTGCCGCTCGATACGGCCGCCGTGGTGCGGCCCGGCAACGACGTGACGGTGCTGACCTACGGCACGACGGTGCACGTGTCGCTCGCCGCGGCCGAGGAGACGGGTATCGACGCGGAGGTGATCGACCTGCGCACGCTGTGGCCGCTCGACCTCGACACGATCGTCGCGTCGGTGCGCAAGACCGGGCGCTGCGTCGTGGTGCACGAGGCGACGCGCACCTGCGGTTTCGGTGCGGAACTGGTGTCGCTGGTCCAGGAACATTGCTTCTACCACCTCGAAGCGCCGGTCGAGCGCACGACGGGCTGGGACACGCCGTATCCGCATGCGCAGGAGTGGGCGTACTTTCCGGGCCCGGCCCGGGTCGGTGAAGCGTTGCGACGCGTGATGGAGGCGTGAGATGGGGATTCATGTCATCAAGATGCCGGATATCGGCGAAGGGATTGCCGAGGTCGAGCTGGTCGCCTGGCACGTGGAAGTCGGGCAGACGATCAGGGAAGACCAGCCGCTCGCCGATGTGATGACCGACAAGGCGGCGGTCGAGATTCCGTCGCCGGTGACGGGCAAGGTGATCGAACTCGGCGGCCGGATCGGCGAGATGATGGCGGTCGGCAGCGAGCTGATTCGTCTCGAGGTCGAAGGCGACGGCAACCTGAAGGCCGGCGCACCGGTGCGAGAATCCAAGGTAGAAACCGCACCGGTCGTGGCAGCGCCGTCGAAGGCGGTGGCCGAGGCGCCCGCTGCATCGCCTGCAAAGCCGGCGGCGAAGCACGCGCCCGCGGAGCCGCGTCGCGCGAAGCGTGCCGAGCAGACGGAGCACGTCGAGACACCGCGTGCGGCGCGCGCGCCGGGGGAGCGGCCGCTCGCGTCGCCGGCCGTGCGTCAGCGCGCGTGGGACATGGGCATCGAGCTGCGTTATGTGCGCGGCACCGGTGAAGCAGGGCGGATCCTGCATGCGGATCTCGACGCGTATGCGGGCTCCGGCAGCGGTACCGCACGTGCGTCCCAAGTGCACGGCTACGACGAACGCAACGACGAAACCGACGTGCCGGTGATCGGCTTGCGGCGCGCGATCGCGCGCAAGATGCAGGAAGCGAAGCGCCGCATTCCGCACTTCAGCTACGTCGAGGAGATCGACGTCACCGAGCTCGAATCGCTGCGTACGGATCTGAACCGCCGCTACGGCGACACGCGCGGCAAGCTCACGCCGCTGCCGCTGCTGATCCGCGCGATGGTGATCGCGTTGCGCGACTTTCCGCAGATCAACGCGCGCTTCGACGACGAAGCGGGTGTCGTCACGCGTTACGGCGCGGTGCACATGGGCGTCGCGACGCAGACGGACGGCGGCCTCACGGTGCCGGTGCTGCGTCATGCCGAAGCGCGCGACGTATGGTCGATCTCCGCCGAGATCGCGCGGCTCGCCGATGCGGTGCGCGCGAACCGCGCGCAGCGCGACGCGTTGAGCGGCTCGACGATCACGATCTCGAGCCTCGGCGCGCTCGGCGGCATCGTGTCGACGCCGGTCATCAATCATCCCGAGGTCGGCATCGTCGGCGTGAACCGGATCGTCGAACGGCCGATGATTCGCGACGGCGCGGTCGTCGCGCGCAAGATGATGAACCTGTCGTCGTCGTTCGATCATCGCGTCGTCGACGGCGCGGACGCGGCCGAATTCATCCAGGCCGTGCGCGCGGTGCTCGAACGCCCGGCCCTGCTGTTCGTGGAGTGAGCGCGATGAAGAACGAACACACCACGCTACTCGTGATCGGCGGCGGCCCGGGCGGCTACATCGCCGCGATTCGCGCCGGCCAGCTCGGCATTCCGACCGTGCTGGTCGAGCGCGACCGGCTCGGCGGCACGTGCCTGAACATCGGCTGCATTCCGTCGAAGGCGCTGATCCACGTGGCCGACGCATTCGAGCAGGCGCGCGGTCATGCCGGCGAAGGCGCGCTCGGAATTCGCGTGCGTACGCCCGAGATCGACATCGCGAAAAGCGTTGCATGGAAGGACGGCATCGTCGACCGGCTGACGCGCGGCGTCGGCGCGCTGCTGAAGAAGAACGGCGTGCGCGTGCTGCATGGCGATGCGCAGGTGGTCGACGGCAAGACCGTCGACGTCGTCGCCGGCGGCCACGCGACGCGAATCAGCTGCGATCACCTGTTGCTCGCGACCGGTTCCGAACCGGTCGCGCTGCCGTCGATGCCGTTCGGCGGGCATGTCGTGTCGTCCACCGAGGCGCTGTCGCCTGCGACGCTGCCAAAGCGGCTGGTCGTCGTCGGGGCCGGGTATATCGGGCTCGAACTCGGGATCGTCTATCGCAAGCTCGGCGTCGACGTGAGCGTCGTCGAAGCGGCGGAGCGCGTGTTGCCCGCATACGATGCGGAACTCGCGCGGCCGGTCGCCGATTCGCTCGCGCGGCTGGGCGTGCGGCTGCTGCTCGGCCACAAGGTGCTCGGGCTCGCGGAACACGGCGCGGTGCGCGTGCAGGCCGCCGACGGCGCGGAGCAGACGCTGTCGGCCGATCGCGTGCTGGTCGCGGTGGGCCGCCGGCCGCGGGTCGACGGCTTCGGGCTCGAGTCGTTGCCGCTCGATCGCAACGGCCGCGCACTGTGGATCGACGACGAATGCCGGACGTCGATGCGCAACGTCTGGGCGATCGGCGACGTTGCCGGCGAGCCGATGCTCGCGCATCGCGCGATGGCGCAGGGCGAGATGGTGGCCGAGCTGATCGCCGGCAAGCGCCGCACGTTCATGCCCGCGTCGATCCCGGCCGTGTGCTTCACCGATCCGGAGATCGTCACGGCCGGCTGGTCGCCCGACGACGCGCGTGCGGCCGATGTCGACTGCGTGAGCGCGTCGTTCCCGTTCGCGGCGAACGGGCGCGCGATGACGCTGCAGGCAACCGACGGCTTCGTACGCGTCGTCGCGCGGCGCGACAACCACCTGATCGTCGGCTGGCAGGCGGTCGGGCGCGGCGTGTCGGAACTGGCCGCGGCGTTCTCGCAGTCGCTGGAGATGGGCGCGCGGCTGGAGGACATCGGCGGCACGATTCATGCGCACCCGACGCTCGGCGAAGCGCTGCAGGAAGCCGCGCTGCGCGCGCTCGGGCACGCGCTGCACATCTGACGGGCGCTCGTGACACGGAGCCGCCGATGTGCAACGCGCGCATCGGCGGTTTTTCGTTTGCAGCGCCGGCTTCTGCGCCGGCGCGTGCGCCGTTCGTCAGGACGGCGCGCGGAGGTCGACGGGTTGCGCCGTCACTTCGCGATAAAACGCATCGATCGAATCGACCATCTGCGACAGCCCCGGCTGTTCGAGCGGATAGTGGCCCGCGTTGTCCAGCATGACGACCTTCACAGGCACCTTCTGCACGCGCTGCAGGAACGGTTCGCTCAGGTGCCGCGGCGTCCAGCGGTCCGCGGCCGGTTGCGTGAGCAGGATCGGGCACACGGCGAAATCTTCCGGCTCGACGGCCGGCCGGTACGACATGTAGGAATCGAGGAACGCCATCGTCATCGCGTTGCCGGCGGAGGTGCGATCGGACAGCCACACCTTCAGCGCATCCGGGTCGTTGACGAGCGCGGACATCTTGCTGGCGAGCGTCATCGGCACCCGCATCGATTTCAGCGGCGTCATCGCGGCGAGATGCATCATCGGGCCGCCGACGCGGCTCATGAACACGTTGCGCGCGGTTTCGTCGCGCACCTGCCGAAGGCGCTGGTCGAGGAAGGTCATGCCGACGATGCCCTTGACCTTGCCGTTCAGCGCGGCCACGTGATACGTGAGCATGCCGCCTGCGCTCAGCCCGTAGAGCACGATCGGCCGGTCGTCCTTCGCGCGCTCCGCGTCGATCAGGTCGCTGCCTGCGCGCACCCAGTCGTCGTAGCGAACCAGCGTGCCCCTGGCGACCTCGGTCATCCCGTATTCGGGCATGTCGACCGCGATCGTTTCGTAGCCGCGGCGCGCCAGCTGCTCGCCGAGGATCATCGACATCTGCCGGCCGTTGGTGCCCACGCCATGGAACAGGATCACCTTCACGCGCGCTTGCGGGTTGCGGTACGTGTCGAGATGCATGCGATGGCCGTGCCAGGACCACCATTCTTCCCGCGGCTGCCGGCCGTCCTGCCGGCGTCTGATGAATGTCTGGAACTTTGCCCGGAGCCCGGCTTCCGTCCTGCTGATGATCGACTTCGGGCGCGGCCGCAAGATCGCGCCGCAGGCGTTGCTCAAGGGTTCGCAGCTCACGCTGAAGCAGCTCGCCGACCCGGATTTCACGGTGCTGGCCGCGCAAGAGCTGGCGGTGGCGTCGAATCTGCTCGACCTGACCGCCGGCGAGGCCGGCGTCGGCCTCGAGGTTGGCCTGTCGTACCAGCTTTCGGCGTATGGGCTGCTCGGGTACGGGCTGCTGAGCAGCGCGACCGGCATGGACGCGGTCGCGCTCGCCGGCCGCTACCTGGCGCTGACCTATACGTTCGTCGGGATGACGTTCCGCCGCGCCGGGCAGCAGGACGTGATTCAGTTCGACGCGTCGCCGGAGCTGGCGGCGAACGTGCAGCGCTTCTTCGTCGAACGGGCGATGGGTGCGACGTGCCGCGTACTGCGCGACGTGATCGGCAGCGCGTTCGAACTCGCGACGTTCGATATCGCGTATGGCGCCGGCCCCGGCGCTGACGCGCGGCAACCGGTGCTCGGCGCGAAGATCCGGCACGGCCAGCCTGCCAATACGCTCACGTTCGAGCATGCGCATCTCGAGCGGCCGTTGCCGCAGGCGAACGCCGCGACCGCGGCGATGTGCGAGCGCATGTGTGCCGAGCTGGTCACGCGCAGGCGCACGCGCGTCGATCTCGTGTCGTTCCTGAACGAATACCTGGCCACGCGCTCGTTCGACCGGCCGCCGCAGTTGAAGGACATCGCGACGCTGCTCAACACCAGCGAGCGCACGTTGAAGCGCCGGCTGCAGGAAGAGGGCGCGTGCTTCCGGGATATTTCGAGCGCGGTGCGCAAGACCCGCGCACAGGCGCTGATCGCGGAAGGGCGGCTGTCGATCAAGGAAATCGCGGAGGAACTGGGATTCAGCGACATGTCGTCGTTCTCGCAGGCGTACAAGCGCTGGACGGGTGTCGCGCCGAGCGTGTCGCGCCAGGAGGCGGCCGGTTCGTAGCGCGCGCCCTGTAACTTTTAGAGATGTTGGAGGGTTGCCGGCGCCGGGGCGGCCGACGATCATGTGGGAAGCCGGAAACCGGGCCGTTCCCGGCCCGCCAACGCAAGCTCCACACGGAAGAACCGGACATGAAATTGCTGCTCGTCGGCGCAACCGGACTCGTCGGGCGTCACGTCCTCGAAGTCGCGCTCGCCGATGCGCGGGTCGATCAGGTGATCGTCCTCGCGCGCCGCCCGTTGTCGCCGCACCCGAAGATGCGCGCGGTCGAGGTCGATTTCGATCGTCTGCCCGACGCGGCCGACTGGTGGCATGCCGATGCCGTGATCTGCACGCTCGGCACCACGATGCGGGCCGCCGGCTCGCAGGCGGCGTTCCGGCGCGTCGACCACGACTATCCGCTCGCGGTCGCGCAGCTCGCGCACCGCTACGGCACGCCGGCCTACGTGCTGAATTCCGCACTCGGCGCGGATCCGGCATCGCGCATCTTCTACAACCGCGTGAAGGGCGAGGTCGAGCAGGCGCTCGCCGGCGTCGGTTTTGCGTCGCTGACTTATGTGCGCCCCGGCTTGATCGGCGGCAGCCGCGACGAATTCAGGTTCGGCGAGCGGCTGCTGGTATTCGCGTTGAACGCGGCCCGCCCCGTGTTGCCGGCGAAGTGGCGCGTGAATCCCGCGCCGCGGATTGCCCGCGCGCTGCTCGACGCGGCGATCGATGCGCGGCCGGGCGTGCAGGTCGTCGCGTCGAGCCAGCTCGTCTGACGCGGATCGGGCGGCAAGCGTGACGGCGTGCGGCGTGCGGCGCGTCACCGGTTGGTAAAACTGTTTCGTCATACCAGGCGATAGCCCGACCGCGACACCTGCGCTGACCTACGATGGAAGTATTGCTTCCACCGTCCATCGCGCCGTGTGCACCCACTACCGCGCCCCTGGCGAAGACCCGGGCATCAGCGAACTGAAGATCGGCATCGGCGATCTGTATCGTCGCGACCCGTGGGCACCCGACGTGTATCCCGATTATGCGGCGCCCGTCGCATGCGCCGACGGCGATGGTCTCGCGGTCGTGGCGGCCGTGTTCGGCTTCTGGCCTAAATTCATGCAGCCCGAGCGGCTCGACGAGCACGGCCGGAAGAAAAAGAAGCTCGACACCGTGAATGCGCGCACGGAAACGGTCGGCACGTCGCGTCTCTACGCGAATGCCTGGCGCAACGGCCAGCGCTGCTTGATCCCGGTGCGCTGGATCTGCGAGCCGTGCTACGAGACCGGCCGCAACGTGTGGCACCGGATCGGCATCGACGGCTGGCAGCCGTATTGCGTCGCCGGTATCTGGCGCCGCTACGAAGACAGCGACGGGCGCGTATGCATCGGCATGACGATGCTCACGGTGAACGCCGACGCTCATCCGCTGTTCGCGCGAATGCATCGGCCCGGCGATGAGAAGCGCGGCGTCGTGATCCTGCGCAGCGACGATTACGACGAATGGCTGCATACGCGCGACATCGAAGCCGCGCGGCGCATGCTGAACCCGTTTCCCGCCGACGACATGACGGCCGAGCCTGACCAGGTGCCGCCGGCCGGTACCTGACCTTTCATTTTTCCGACGCCTGGCTTGCGGCGAAATTGCCCGACCGTGCGCCGATTATTCGAACGAATTCGAAAATCGATCGATACCGGGTAATCCCCGATATCTCACAAGTTGTATATACAAGATCATCCGCTGGCAATGTCGGCACATGTCGTGCCGCTTGCGCGCCAGCGTGCTGACCGTGCGTGCGTGGCGCATGCCGGCGATCCACGGCGCCCCGCACCCGCAGAGCCGAAAGGGCGGCTCGCAGTTTCCTGTCTCGTTCAAACCATTTGCGATCCTGAGTATTTTGGAGATTTCCCCGTGTCAACGAATCCCAGTGGAAAAGCCGGCGGCCTGATCGAAGTCCGTTCGATCGACTTCATTCCCGACGCCGAGCGCCACGGCGGCTTGCTGAGCCAGTTCACCCTGTGGCTGTCGGCCAACATGCAGATCACGGCCATCGTTACCGGCGCGCTCGCCGTCGTGCTCGGCGGCGACGTGTTCTGGTCGCTGGTCGCGCTGCTGCTCGGCCAGTTCGTCGGCGGCGCGGTGATGGCGCTGCATGGTGCGCAGGGGCCGCAGCTCGGGCTGCCGCAGATGATCTCGAGCCGCGTTCAGTTCGGCGTCTATGGCGCGATGATCCCGATCGTGCTCGTGTGCCTGATGTACATCGGCTTTTCCGCGAGCGGCTCGGTGCTGGCCGGGCAGGCCGTCGCGCAGCTGCTGCACATCGACGACGCGGCCGGCATCCTGCTGTTCGCGGCCGTGATCGTCGTGCTGACCGTGTTCGGCTATCGTGCGATTCATGCCGTCGGCCGGATCGCGAGCGTGGTCGGCATCGCCGCGTTCGTCTACATGTTTGCGCAGCTGTTCGCGAACCACGACATCGGCGCGCTGCTCGCCAACCGTCATTTCTCGCTCGCGAGCTTCCTGCTGTCGATGTCGCTGTCCGCGTCGTGGCAGATCGCATTCGGCCCGTACGTCGCCGACTATTCGCGCTACCTGCCGCGCTCGACGTCGTCGCTTGCGACGTTCGTCGCGGTCGGCCTCGGCTCGGTGATCGGCGCGCAGGCGGCGATGGTGTTCGGCGTATTCGCGGCCGCGCTGGCCGGCAGCCAGTTCGCGCACCACGAAGTGTCGTATATCGTCGGCCTCGGCTCGACGGGCGCCGTGGCTGCGCTGCTTTACTTCAGCATCGCGTTCGGCAAGGTGACGGTGACGGCGCTCAACGCGTACGGCAGCTTCATGTCGATGGCGACGATCGTCAGCGGCTTCCGCGGCAAGGGCGCGGTGTCGTCGAAAAGCCGCCTCGTGTACATCTTCGGGATGATCTGCGTGTCGACGCTGATCGCGCTCGCGGGCCGTCATTCGTTCCTGAAGGAATTCACCGCGTTCATCCTGTTCCTGCTCGCGTTCTTCACGCCATGGAGCGCGATCAACCTGGTCGACTATTACTGCTTCACGCGCTCGCGCTACGACGTGCCGGCGCTGTCCGATCCGGACGGCCGCTATGGCCGCTGGAACGTGATGGCAATCACGATCTACGTCGTCGGCATCCTGGTGCAGCTGCCGTTCATGTCGACGCACATCTACACCGGGCCGCTCGTCGATGCACTCGGCGGTACCGACATCTCGTGGATCCTCGGGCTGATCGTGCCGGCGGTGCTGTATTACATCGGCGCGCGCGCGTCGCGGCGCAGCATTCCCGAACGCCTGATCCTGCCGCTCGAACGCGGCGAAGTGCACCACTGACCGCGCAGCTCGCGCATCGGGCCGGCTCGTTGCCGGCCTGAGCGTCGAGCCGGGCGCGTCTGCGCCGGGCCGACCCGACCCGACCGATTCCCATTCCCGCGATACCGGTGCGGCGTGATTACCGCGCCCGGCGTCGTTTCATTTCCTGTCTATTGAATAGTATGACTAAATATATTGAAGCGCACGGCAGCGATTGCCGAGCGCGGCCGGTGCACGCCGGTCTTCGCGCGACGGTCGCAGTCGCGTGCCTCGCCGCATCGGGAACCGCGCTCGCGCAGGACGGCGTCACGCTGTACGGCGTGATCGACGAATTCGCGCAGTACGTGAATACGGGTAACGGCCATACGGCGGCGATCAATTCGGGCGGCCAGTGGGGCAGCCGGTTCGGATTGAAGGGCGGCGAGGATATCGGCGGCGGGCAGAGGATCGAGTTCGCGCTGGAAAACGGCTTCAATCCGAACGACGGTTCGCTGGCGAGCGCCGGCAGCCTGTTCAACCGGCAGGCATGGGTCGGCCTTTCGGGACAATGGGGCAAGGTGCGCGCGGGCCGGCAGAATTCGCCGCTGTTCAACGACCAGGGCGGGCAGGATGCGTTCGGCGGCGTCACGCAGGCGTCCGGCATGGACAACCTGACGGTGTTCGCGTTCCGCACGAGCAACACGCTGTCGTACCAGAGCCCGGAGGTCGCCGGTTTCCAGGGCGGGCTGTACCTGGGGTTCGGCGATGCGGGCGGCGTGCGCTCGGCCGGCTCCAGCCAGCAGTTCGACCTGACCTACGAACATGGGCCGTTCGGCGCGTTCGTCGCGGGGCAGTGGTTGAAGAACGCGACGGCGACCACGACCGATCGCACGATCATGGCCGGCGCATCGTACGAGATCGGCAAGGCCACCGTGTACGGCGGCTTTTCGGCAGTGAAGTGGGCCGACCTCGGCATCGATTCGCGCGTGTACGGGCTGTCGGTCAAATACCAGTTCAACCCGGCGAACACCGTCGCGCTCGGCTACGCGTACCTGCACGACCAGTCGTCGCAGGGCAACAATGCGGACCAGCTCGGGCTGATGTACGAGTACGACCTGTCGAAGCGCACGAGCTTCTACGGCGCGCTGTCTTACCTGCGCAACCGCAACCAGGCCGGCTACACGCTCGCCGGCGCGGCCAACCCCGGCCTGCCGCTCGCGTATCCGGGCGCGAATGCGCGCGGCGTGCAGCTCGGCATCGTGCATCGCTTCTGACGTTGCCGACGCGCCGGGCCGCGTGCGCCCGGCGCTTTCCTCCGGCGCATGCGCGCCGTCATTTCCCGAGCCGCTCCGCGAGCGAATAGCGCTGCATGCAGCGCTCCATCGCATCGAGAAACGCCTGCTCGGCCGCGTTCATCTTGCGATCGCGATGCCACAGCAGGAACACGTCGACATCGACGAGCCCGTCGTCGGGCGGCAGCCGCCACAGCCGCTGCTGCGCGATGTCGTCGCGCACGATGTGCTCGGGCAGGCAACCGATCCCGTAACCGGCGAAGATCAGCCGCCGCACTTCCTCGAGGCTCGGCGACGACGCGACGATGCGCCCCGTGAAGCCCTTCTGGTCGCGAAACACGGTGAGCGGCGACAGGCTGTCGCCGATCTGGTCGCTCGTGAACGACACGAAATTCTCGGCGAGCAGATCGTCCATCCGCAGTTGCGTCTGCCCGAACAGCCGGTGATGGCGGCCGCAATAGATCGCATAGCGCTGGCGCAGGAAGCAGCGCATCTCGAGCTTGTCGTGCGGCGTGCGGCACAGGCCGAGCCCGGCCGTGGCCGTCTTCTGCAGCAGTGAAGAAAGAATGTCCGACGAGCGCATCACTTCGATCTGCAGGTCGATGCGCGGATAGGCGCGATGGAATTCCGCGAGGAATTCGTCGTAGACGGGCGACTCGATGCGGCTCACGGTCAGGAGCCGGATCGAACCGGTCAGGTCGGCCGTGCTGTCGTCGATTTCGGTTTCGAGGCGCGAGATGCCGCCGTAGATGTCGCTCGCGATCCGGTACACGGCTTCGCCGGCCGGTGTCGGCGCGAAGTGCGTGCCGCGCCGCTCGATCAGCTTGCGCTCGAGCGTGTCCTCGAGCCGCCGCAATGCCTGGCTCACGGCCGGCTGCGTCACGTGCAGGCGCGCGGCCGCGCGGCTCACGCTGCGCTCCTGGACGATCACCAGGTAGGTGCGCAGCAGGTTCCAGTCGAGACGGTCGTTCAGGAACGGGGCGAGGTCGGGGCGCATCGGATCTCCGGGCGAGGCGTCAAGGCGGACATTAGTTGAATTTATACGGAGAATAATAACTTGAAATTTGACTAATGATTTGCGGCCGCCGATAAAGGAGGGGTGCCGCAGCGTGCGGCGCAAGGCCGCGACAGACGGCCGTCCCACGATATTGCGCGCCGCTCCGCAGTGGCGCACGTCAGGAGCCCGCATGACCCAGTCCCTTCCTTCGGCCCGCCAGCCGGGACGCGCCGCGACGGCCGCATTCATCGGCACGATGATCGAGTGGTACGACTTCTACATCTACGCGACCGCCGCCGCGCTCGTGTTCGGCGAACTCTATTTCCCGTCGCATGACCGCTTCGTCAGCACGATGGCGTCGTTCGCGACGTTCGCGGTCGGCTTCTTCGCGCGGCCGCTCGGCGGCGTGATCTTCGGCCATCTCGGCGATCGCATCGGCCGCAAGAAGGCGCTGATGACGACGCTGATGATGATGGGCGTCGCGACCGTCTGCGTCGGGCTGCTGCCCGACTACGCGACGGTCGGCATGCTCGCGCCGGTGCTGCTCGTCGCACTGCGCGTGGTACAGGGAATCGCGGTCGGCGGCGAATGGGGCGGCGCGGTGCTGATGGCGGGCGAGCATGCGCCGCAGGGGCGCCGCACGTTCTTCGCGTCGTTCGCGCAGCTCGGCAGCCCGGCCGGGCTGATCCTGTCGCTGATCGCGTTTCGCGCGGTCACGTCGATGGACAAGGCCGACTTCCTCGCATGGGGCTGGCGCCTGCCGTTTCTCGCGAGTTCGGTGCTGCTCGTGGTCGGCATCCTGATTCGGCTCGGCGTGAACGAGTCGCCGGAATTCGCACGCGTGAAGGAAACCAACCGCACGGTGAAGCTGCCGGTCGCGGAAGTGTTCCGCTCCGCATCGGGGCTCGTGGCGCTCTGCATCGGCGCGAACACGATCGGCATCGCGGGCGTCTATTTCACGAACACGTTCATGATCGCGTACACGACGCAGTACGTCGGCGTTTCGCGATCGCTGATCCTCGACAGCCTGTTCGCGGTCGCGATCATCCAGTTCATCGCGCAGCCGATCGCCGCGTGGATCGCCGAACGCATCGGCGGCGCGCGCTTCCTGAAGCTCGCGGCGCTGCTCGCGATGCTGTCGCCGTATCCGATGTTCATGCTCGTGCAGGGCGGCACGTCCGCGTCGCTGATTGCAGGCATCGCGCTCGCGGTGGTCTGCATGGCCGGCTTCTATTCGGTGATCGCGGGTTTCGTAAGCGACGTATTCCCCGCGCACGTGCGCTATTCGGCGATCTCGCTCGCCTACCAGATCTGCGGCGCGATCGCGGGCGGGCTGACGCCGCTCGTCGGCACGTGGCTCGCGCATCGCTTCGCGGGCCAGTGGTGGCCGCTCGCGGTGTTCTATACGTGTCTGGCCGGCATCTCGCTGCTTTGCATCGTCGCGCTCGACGCGCGCCGCGCGGCACGGCCGGCTGCCGCCGAAGCGCTCGGCTCGCAGTGAACCTCAACGAACGAATTCATCCGGAGTGCACATGAAAGACCTGCTGGAAATCGACGGCGCCCGTTTGTGGCAGAGCCTGGCGGACATGGCGCGCGTCGGCGCGACGCCGCGCGGCGGCGTGCGGCGCCTGGCGCTCACCGACGACGATCGGTGCGGGCGCGACCTGTTCGCGCAGTGGTGCCGCGACGCGGGGATGACGGTGAGCGTCGACGCCGTCGGCAACCTGTTCGCGCGGCGCGACGGCATCGATGCGCAGGCCGCGCCGGTGCTGATCGGCAGCCATCTCGACACGCAGCCCGAAGGCGGCCGCTTCGACGGCGTCTATGGCGTGCTCGCCGCGCTCGAACTCGTGCGCACGCTGAACGACGCAGGCATCGCGACCGACAAGCCGCTGGAGATCGTGTCCTGGACCAACGAGGAGGGCGCGCGCTTCGCGCCGGCGATGCTCGGATCGGCCGTGTTCACGGGCGCGTTGCCGCTCAATGATGCGCTTGCGAAGCAGGACGCCGATGGCGTCACGCTCGGCGCGGCACTCGACGCATGCGGCTATCGCGGCACGCGCGCGATGGGCGGCGCGGTCGATGCGTACTTCGAAGCGCATATCGAACAGGGCCCCGTGCTCGAGGCGAACGGTACGACGATCGGCATCGTCACGGGCGGGCAGGCGATCCGCTGGCTCGACGTGACGGTGACGGGCGTGGCCGCGCATGCGGGCACGACGCCGATGCCGTATCGCAAGGACGCCTGTTTCGCGAGCGCGCAGATGGCGCTCGAACTCGAACGGATCGTCGCCGGGTATGCGCCGCGCGGGCTCGCGACGATCGGCCAGGTCGGCATTCGCAACGCGTCGCGCAACACCATTGCCGGCGACGTGACGTTCACGGTCGACCTCCGCCATCACGACGATGCGCAAGTCGATGCGATGGAGCGCGAATTGCGCGATGCATGTGCACGTGTCGCCGCCGCGCGTGGCGTGCAGGTCGCGATCGACACCTGCTGGCGCAGCCCGGCGACGCCGTTCGATCACGACTGTGTCGAGCGGGTCGCGCAGGCGGCCGCCGCGTTCGGCTATACGAACGAGCGGATCGTCAGCGGCGCCGGGCACGACGCGATCCTGCTCGCGCGCCGCGTCCCGACCGCGATGGTGTTCATCCCGTGCGTCGACGGCCTGTCGCACAACGAAGCCGAGGATGCACTGCCCGACGACGTGACGCGCGGCACGAACGTGCTGCTTCACGCGGTGCTCGCGCGCGCCGGCGTCGCGGCGGGCGTGGCCGTGGCGGCCACCGCGCTGGATGCGTGACGCGGCGAACCGCCACATCGACCAATCGAAAAACCGACGAGGGCGAACGATGAAAACCTATTTCCATCCCGAGCAGTTGCTGCACCATCCGCGCAGCTACCTGTCGCGCGGCCGGATGCGTGAACCGCAGGAAGTGCCCGAGCGCGCGGCGCGGCTCGTCGCGGCCGTCCGGTCGCTCGACTTCGACGTGTGCGAGCCGGCCGACCGCGGCACCGCGCCGATCGCAGCCGTGCACGACATGAGCTACCTGCGCTTTCTGGAAGAAGCGCATCGCGACTGGAAGCAGATGCCCGACGACTGGGGCGACGAAGTGATGTCGAATGTGTTCGTGCGCGACCCGAACCCGCTGCGCGGCGTGCTCGCGAAAGCCGCGCGCTATCTCGCGGACGGCAGTTGCCCGGTCGGTGCGAACACGTGGCGTGCCGCGTACTGGTCCGCGCAGGGCGCGCTTGCGGCCGCGGCCGACGTCAACGACGGCGCACGCGAGGCGTACGCGTTGTGCCGGCCGCCCGGCCATCACGCACGGCGCGACGCGGCCGGCGGCTTCTGCTACCTGAACAATGCGGCGATCGCCGCGCAGTCGCTGCTCGGCCGCCATCGCCGGGTCGCGATCCTCGACACCGACATGCATCACGGGCAGGGCGTGCAGGAGATCTTCTACGGCCGCGACGACGTGCTGTACGTGTCGATCCACGGCGACCCGACCAACTTCTACCCGGTGGTCGCGGGCTACGAGGAAGAGACGGGCACGGGGGCCGGCGACGGTTTCAACCTCAACCTGCCGATGCCGCACGGCGCGCCGGAGTCGGTGTTTTTCGCGCGGCTCGACGATGCGCTGCGCGCACTCGCGCGGTTCCAGCCCGATGCGCTCGTGCTCGCGCTCGGCTTCGATATCTACAAGGACGATCCGCAATCGCAGGTGGCCGTCACGACCGACGGTTTCGGGCGGCTCGGCGGCGCGATCGGCGCACTCGGGTTGCCGACGGTGATCGTGCAGGAAGGCGGCTATCACCTCGAAAGCCTCGACGCGAACGCACGTGCATTTTTCGGCGGGTTTGCCGCCGCGCGCTGACGCGTCCGGACGGCTGATGTACGACGTTCGCCGCGCGGCATCGGCATCCGTATCCGCATCGCGCGGGTCGGGGTCCGATTGCGCGTCAGCGCATTCAGGTTTTTCACTTGCGCGCCGCCGATTCGAGCGTACGCTGGACGGATTCGGGAAGGAGAGGGTTGAACGATGAAGGCAGCCGGACGGATCGGAAAGGGCGCGTTCGCACTCGCGATGCTGGGCGCGGGGCCGCTCGCCTGCGTGGCCGAGCCGTCGATCCCGCTCAGGGTCAGCCTCACGATTCCGGAAATCTGCACGATCGACGCGGCCGCCGGCCCGGGGGCGCGCACTGGCACGGGAGGCGACGCCCCGAGCGTCAGTTGTGTGCACGGTACACCGTTCCTGCTCAGCCGCGCACAGGGCGAGCGCGCGACCCTGCCGCCGCCACGCAGCCCGGGAATCGGTACGCCCGCAGCGTGGACCGTCACGTTTTGAGCAGCGTATCGGCTGCGTCTCCTGCTAGAAACTGATCGTCGCGGTGATCGTGTCGCTGTAGCTGCCGGGCGCGGGCGTGGTCTGCGCCGGCACCGCGCCGTACACGGTCACGACCTGCGACGTGCCCGTGCCGACGCCCGTGACCGTCGCGCTGCCGCCCGTGCCGTCGCCCCACGTGACCGAGTGCGTGGCGTCCGTGTAAAGCCCGTAGCCGATCGTTCCCCCACCGCTGCTGCGCTGCATCTGGCGCGCCATCACGTTGCTGCTGTTGCCGCCGCTCAGCGCGATCTTCCACGCGTCGCCGTTGGTGCACTGCGCGGTGATCGTACCCGTTGCCGCGAGCGTGCCCGACAGCAGGCTTGCGGTGCCGAAGTTCACGTTGGTCGCGTTGATGTTGCAGTTGTTGACGACGTTCGCCGTCGCGCTGAACGGGAAGGTGCCGCTCGACGTCGTCAGCGACGCGCAGGCCGGCGCGCCGAGCAGGTAGAACCCGGTATTGAGCGACGTCGTGTTGCCGCCGAACTGCTGCGAGTAGGTCGTGGTGCTGTCGCCGGTCGTCGGCACGGTCGGCTGGTTCCCGGTGATCTGCCCGTACACGGTGACCGTCGCGGACGCGCTCGTGCCGAGCGCGGGTTTGGCGAGCGTGACGGACGCCGGTGTCGTGCCGGAATACACCGAGCCCCACGCGACCGAATGCCCGCCGTCGAGATAGAGGTCGTACTGCATCGCGTCGCTGCCGTTGACGAGGCTGCGCGGGCTCGTGCCGCCGAGGTTCAGGCAGACGACCACGTTCGGCGTCAGCGAGACGGCCGCCCACGTGCAGGTGATGCTGACGGTGCCGGTCGCGGTGACCGGTGCGTTCGAGATCGGGCTGACCGAGCCGAAGCTCACGTCCGATGCGGTAGCCGTGCAGCTTTCGGCCAGTGCGTGACGGGGCGAGCCGCACCACGCGACGAAGGCAACGAGGATCAGCAGCGCGAACCTCATCGCGTCCCCCGGCACGTGAGCGGCCCGATGGTCGGCAGCGTGCCGTTGCCGGGCGCGCTGAACGCGAACGCTGCTTCGCAATGCTGCGCGCCGTAGTCGATCACGAGAAGGTTGTCGTCCTTCAAGCCGTCGATGAACGTGAGCCCGTCGTAGCCGACGATCGTGTCTGCGCCGCTTTCCGCATGATGCACGCGCGCGCCGGCCGGCAGCGGGCGGCCGGCGGTGTCGTGCAGGATCACCGACGCCGCGCGATAGCGCGCCACGCCGAAATGGGCGACGACGCCTGATTGCACCTGCGGCACGACCGTCATCGACGTGCGGGCGATCCGCGCATCGGCGGGCAGCTTCATCGCGTCGATCGCGATCTGGTTGTTCTGGTACGCGTTCAGGTCCGGCACGAGCAGATGCCCTGCGCGATCGGTCGTGCCGATCACGCGGTTTTCGTGCAGCACCGGAATGCCCGCGACGCCGTCGGTCGATACCAGCGCGAAGCCATCGTTGATGCGGCGCGACAGCTGCAGGCTGCTGTCCATGAATACGAGCGCGCCGCTCACGTCGAGCGATGCGCCGGTCTGTCGGTCGATGCGCTGCGCGGCCGCGATGACTTCGCCCGCATGGCCGAGATAACGCAGTTGCGCCTGCCGGTAGGGCACCGCGCCCGTGCCGCCGGTCTGCACGCCCCAGCCCCAGCCGCCGCCATAGTCCGGCGGGCGGCTCGCGTCGACGGTGTAGTTCGACTGGCCGCGCTGGCGCCCGACGGTCGTATTGATCGACGTATTGCGGCCGAGCCCGATGTTCAGCGATACGAACGCGCCGTTTGCGCCCTGCTGCGCGAAGTCGCGGTACGCGCTCACGCTCAGCGACGCGAGATCGCCGAAGCTCAGCGTGTACGACACCGTGCCGATCCGCGTGCTCGGGCCTTGCGGCAGCCGGAAGCCGATATAGCTGAGCGACAGCGTCTGGCGGTGCATGAACGGCAGCGCGAGCGTCGCCTGGTCGGTCGCTGCCGGCACCGTCGCGCCCTCGCGCGAAGCGAGGTCGCCGTAGCGGCCGAATGCGCGGATCGTCTGCGCGTTGATCGAGAAGCGCGGCTCGATCAGTTGATAGCCCATGCTTACCTGCGTGCCTGGATAGCGGCCGGCGCTGCCCGCGACCGCGCCGCTCACGACGCCCGCGTAGCCGAGACGCAGCAGCGCGCCGACGCCCGCGTTGAGCACGCCGCCGGTCGCTTCCGCATGTCCCTCGACGGTCAGCGCATCGGTGACGCCGCGCCGCATCGAGCCGCTGACGGCCGGCCGCGCGTCGTAGTCGAACGACTGCAGCCCGTAGTTGCGGCGCAGGAAGCCGGCTTCGAACGAATAGCTCGACAACCCGGCGGACAGCATGCGCGTATCGACGTAGAGCGGCACGGACGTCGCGACGGTGCGCCCGAGCGCGTCGCGCGTGATGACGGTCGCCTGGCCGGCGCCCGTGATGCCCGGCACGTCGTGGATGATGAACGGGCCGCTCGGCACGTTGCCGGTGTACTGGCGCACGTTGTTGATGTACAGGTCGACCGCCGACGGCACGGCCGCGGAACCCGCGAGCGACGGGATCGGGAACGTCACGAGATCGGGCCGCAGCGCGAAGTTGCTGCGCCACTGGAAGCCGCCGAGGCGAACCGAGCGCGTCCACGCGAGCGATCCCGAGATCGTGTCGCCGATCTGCGTCGTGCTCGGACGTGCCGGGTCCGAGCGGCTCCATGACGTATCGAAGCGCGTGTAGCGCCGGTGACCGTCGTAGAAGGTCGCGACGCCCGTCGTGTCGAATACGCCGCCCGGATCGAAGTAGCGCACGTCGGTGTAGAGCGAGTACTGCCGGTCGCCGAGCGTCTGCGCGTACGCCTCGTAGTTGATCGCGATGCCGCGCGACGCGCTGGCCGCCTGCGTGGGCGGCAATGCGCGGCTGTCCACCGCGTACGGACGGCGCAGCGTGTCGGGCATCTGCAGGTCGACGCTCTGGTGTGCCGCGTCGTAGCGGTAGCGCAGGCCGGGAATCGTGTCGAGGTCGACCGCCGCCGCGTCGGCGATACCGAGCCGGTCGGTCGCGACGCCGATCGTGCGCAGGTCGGCGCCGCTCGCCGACAGGTGGCCGTCGCGTTCGCGGAAATGCGCGAGCAACGTCGTGTTTTCGCCGTTGACGCTGACTTCGAGGATCACGTCGTGCGTGCGGTCGGTCATCACGAGTGCCGTTGGTTCGTCCGCGCGTGCGCAGCCGAGCGCGAGCAGGCCGCCGGCCACGACGGCCGCGAGTACGGCGCGCGGCGAACGGCGCGGCGTCCCGCGTCCGTTCGCCGGAAGCGA
>NZ_JAAGPP010000058.1:0-50095 GCF_017104975.1 Burkholderia sp. Ac-20344 | reverse complement strand
GAGCACGCGCATGAGCCCGCGCATGAGCCCGCTTTCCCATCCGTCTTTCCGACCGCGACCATGATCGGCGAAATCGACATCTTCGGCGTATTCGTGCCGGCCCCGCTCGTGCTGATGCTGATCGCCTACCTGATCAACATCGTCGTGCGCGCCGTGCTCGAGCGCGTCGGCTTCTACCGCCTCGTCTGGCACCGTTCGATCTTCGACCTCGGCATCTACGTGTTCGTGTTTGCCGCCGTCGTGATCGTTTCCCACCATCTCGTGGCTACCTAACGTGAAAAAAACCTGGCTCTCGGCAGGGCAAATCCTGCTCACCCTGATCGTCGTCGTCGTGGCGGCCGTCGTGCTGTGGCGCATCGTCAACTACTACATGTTCTCGCCGTGGACCCGCGATGGTCACGTGCGCGCCGACGTGATCCAGGTCGCGCCGGACGTGGCGGGCCTCATCACGTCGGTTCAGGTTGCCGACAACCAGGAGGTCAAGCGCGGCCAGGTGCTGTTCGTGATCGACCAGGCGCGCTACACGCTCGCGGAACGGCTTGCCGAAGCCACGCTCGCGCAGCGTCGCGCGACGCTCGCCCAGGCGAAGCGCGAATACGCCCGCAACCTGCAGCTCGGCAACCTGGTCGCGAGCGAGCAGGTCGAGGAAAGCCGCACGCGTGTCGAACAGGGCGAAGCCGCCGTCGCCGATGCGCAGGTGTCGCTCGACACCGCGAAACTGAACCTGCAGCGCACGACGATCGTCAGTCCCGTAGACGGCTACCTGAACGACCGCGCGCCGCGCGTCGGCGAATACGTGCCGGCCGGCCGCGCGGTGCTGTCGGTCGTCGACCGCAATTCGTTCCGCGTCGACGGCTACTTCGAGGAAACCAAGCTGCGCGGCATTCACATCGGCCAGCCGGTCGACATCATCGTGATGGGCGAGCCGCATGCGCTGCGCGGCCATGTGCAGAGCATCGTCGCCGCGATCGAGGATCGCGACCGCACGCAGGGCGCGAACCTGCTGCCGAACGTGAATCCGGCATTCAGCTGGGTGCGGCTCGCGCAGCGCGTGCCGGTGCGCGTCGTGCTCGACGAGGTGCCCGACGATTTCCGGATGATCGCGGGCCGCACCGCGACCGTCTCGATGCGCGAAGCCAACACGCGCCGCAACGACAACGGGAAAGCGGCAGCCGGCGCGTCGGCAGCGACCGTTAGCACGGCGTCCGCCGTCACGCCGGTGTCGACGGCTGCCGGTAAGGCCGCCAGCGCAGCGGGAGCATCGCAATGAAACGGCACGGTCTGCACCTCGCCGCGACGCTCGCGCCGCTTGCGCTCGCACTCGGCGCATGCAAGTCCGTCGGCCCCGATTACACGCTGCCGCAACAGGCTTACGTGAATGCGCCGCTCGCGAACCATGCGCTCGACGATGCGAACGGTACGCTCGTGTCGCGCGACGCCGTGCCCGGCAACTGGTGGCAGCTCTACGACGACCCCGTGCTCAACGGGCTCGTGCGCGATGCACTGAAGTCGAACACCGACCTGCGCGTCGCCGCGGCCAACCTCGCGCGCTCGCGCGCGGCGCTGGAAGTCGCGAGCCAGCAGGGCGGCTTCTCGGGCGGCGCGGAAGCCGCCGTGCAGCGTGCGCAGGAATCGGCCGAGCAATACCTGCTCGAGAACAAGCTGCCGGTCGTCAACGAAGGCACGGTCGGCATCAACGTGTCGTACGAGATCGACCTGTTCGGCAAGCTGCGGCGCGGCGTCGAAGCCGCGCGCGCGGACAGCGAGGCCGTCAGGGCCGCCGGCGACCTGGCGCGCATCACGGTCGTCGCCGACGTCGTGCGCGCCTACGTCGAATCGTGTTCGTCCGGCGACGAGCTGGCCGTCGCGAAGCAGTCGCTCGCGCTGCAGCAGCAGCGCGTGAAGCTGTCGCAACGGCTGCGCGATGCCGGGCGCGGCAACCAGACCGACGTGACGCGCGGCGTGACGCAGGTGCGCACGCTCGCCGCCGATATCCCGCGCTTCGAAGGCCGCCGCAAGATCGCGCAATACCAGCTCGCCGCGCTGCTCGCGCGCGCGCCGGCCGATCTGCCGAAGGCCGTCGCCGAATGCGAGCGCCTGCCGAAGCTGCGCCAGCCGATTCCGATCGGCGACGGCGCCGCGCTGCTGCGCCGCCGCCCCGACGTGCGCGAAGCCGAGCGGCAACTCGCCGCCGCGACCGCGCGGATTGGCGTGGCGACCGCCGCGCTGTATCCGTCGATCAGCATCGGCGCATCGGCCGGCTCGGTCGGTGTCGCCGCCGACCTGTTCTCGTCCACGACGAATCGCTGGTCGTTCGGCCCGCTGATCAGCTGGTCGTTCCCCGTCAACGGCCAGCGTGCGCGCGTGCGCGAAGCCGAAGCCGCAACGGGCGGCGCGCTCGCGCACTTCGACGGCGTCGTGCTGAACGCGCTGCGCGAAACGCAATCGAGCCTCGCGACCTATGCGGCCGACGTGCAGCGCACGGAGGCGCTGCGCACGGCTTACGAATCGGCACGCAATTCCGCCGATGAAACGCATCGTCTCTATCTGGCCGGCCGCGAATCGTTCATCTCCGATCTCGACGCGACGCGCACGCTGACGAGCGTGCAGGCGCAAGTGGCGGCAGCCGAAGGCCAGGTCGCGGCTGACCAGGTGCGGCTCTTCCTCGCGCTCGGCGGCGGGTGGGAATCCGACCGTACCGCGACGGCACCCGATACCCAGCCCGCTGCGACACGGGCCGCCGCGACACCCGCGTCCAGTGAATAATCGCAGCAGCGACATCACCGTCCGGACATAACCTTTGCCTGGCGGAATGCCCGGTGGCGGCGGGATTTCCAGATTCGCGCCATAGCATCCCGAGGACGACGTGCCCCCTCGTCGACGGTAAACTGGTCGACGCATTTCCATTCATCTTCCGCTGCCGAACCGGCAGCGGCATCCATCCGGAGATCCATCATGCGAACCAGCGCCCGCAACCATTTCGCCGGCCAGGTCAGCGCCGTCAAGGCCGGTGCCGTCAACGACGAAATCACGCTCCGCACGCAGGACGGCCTCGACATCGTCGCCGTGATCACCCACGGCAGTGCGGCTTCGCTGGGCCTCGCGGCCGGCTCGAAGGCGTTCGCGCTCGTGAAGGCGTCGTCGGTCATCGTGATGGTCGATGTCGACAGCAGCAAGGTGTCGGCCCGCAACTGCGTCTCGGGCACGGTAGCGTCGGTCACGAAGGGCGCGGTCAATTCGGAAGTCGTGGTCAAGGCCGCGGGCGGCGCCGAGATCGTCGCGATCGTCACCAACGACAGCGTCGATCGCCTCGGCCTCGCGAGCGGCGCGGCTGCGTCCGCGATCTTCAAGGCGTCGAGCGTGATCGTCGGCGTCGAGTGAACGCGTGACGATCGCGATGGCAATCCGTTTGGCACGGCGCACTCACGCGGATCGCGCGGTGCGGCTGTCAGGCCGATGCACGCGATGACAGCCGCGTTCGATCACGTTCGACAACGCGCGCTGCAGGCGTTGCTGTCCGCAGCGGCCAACGCCGACACACCCGATGCACGCCTGTTCGGCGCGCTCGTTGCGGCACGCGCGCGCCGCAGCGAACTCGGGCTGCTCGGTCTGTCTCATGCACGGTTGGCCGGCCTGCTGGCACGGCAGTTTTCGTGCCTGCCGGTGGCCGATACCACGGCACTCATGCCGACGACCGCGATCGGCCGGCACAGCAAACCGATGCGCGCGCGATGCGGCGCACGCCCCATAAACGGTCACCTTGCGATCCGTTTCGTCCACCGCTCACGTCGCGGTCAATGCCGGTGCCGGTGATGAATGTCCGGAAAATGCGCATGGCTGTGCGTGATCGGCAGATGCACGTGCGGATGCGCGTGCGGCTCGTTGCCGTCGTACGCAAAATCGTGCGCATGCTGGTGATGTTCATCGTGCCGATGCCGGTGCGTGTGCTCGAGCCGCTCGTGTGTATGCGCATGCTCATGCCGTTCGCGAACGTGCAGCCAGATGCCGAGCGCCATCAGCGCGGCAGCGATCCAGAACGTCGCGGGCGGCAGCGCGGGCCAGATCAGCAGCGACAGCACGACGCCGAACAGCGGCGCGATCGAGAAATACGCGCCCGTGCGCGCGCTGCCGAGATGACGCAGCGCGACGACGAACAGCACGAGGCTGATCCCGTAGCCGCCGAGCCCCGTCAGCATCGCGGCGGCCGTGACCGGGACCGCCGGCAGCGTCGCGCCGGTCGCCAGCGCGATGCCGATGTTCACCGGTCCGGCGATCAGCCCCTTCGCGCACGCGATGATCATCGCGTCGTTCGCGGCAACCTTGTGAGTCAGGTTGTTGTCGATCGCCCAGCACAGGCATGCGCCGACGATCAGCATCGCGCCGACCGGCACGCCGGCCCGGCCTGGCGTCCACGACAAAAGCGTGCCGCCGGCGACGATCGCGACCATCCCGAGGAACACCTGCGCATCCACGTTCTCGCGAAACACGACCCACGCGATGACGGCCGTCAGCACGCCTTCGAGATTGAGCAGCAACGCGCTCGTCGCGGCGGGCGTGCTCGACAGCCCGAGCATCAGCAAAGCCGGGCCGGCCACCCCGCCCGCCGCGATCGCGCCGGCCAGCCACGGCAGATCGGCGCGCTGCAGCGGCGCAGCGTCTGAGGCCGGTGCGCGGCGGTTGTGCAGGCGGCGAAGCAGGATTCCGATACCGAGCCCGACGCCGCTGCCGAGATAGAACAGCCCGGCGACCATGAACGGCGACATCGCACCGACCAGCGCCTTGGCGAGGGGTGTCGCGGCGCCGAACAGCGCGGCAGCGGTGAGCGCGACGAAAATCGCGGAATGTCTCGGGTTCATGATCCGGTTTGAATTGACGTTGAAAGGTGTGGGCCGTGGCTTCGGGTCGTGTCGCAACTGGCTTTCCGTGCCTTTCGAAATGCAAGCTGCATTGCCCCGGCCAGCTTGCGCGCGAACGGACGGTCTCGTCGAGATTATCGCGCGTCGTCATGTCGCGACGACCGGGCGCGAGCACCCATACGCCAGTCAGTGGTCCCGGCGTTGCTCTATTTTAGGAAAACGAATTAATTGAATGAAGTATTGCCGCATTCAGGAGATGCGTACCGTCCATGCGCAAACGACAAAGTCGACATATCGCGCATACAGCACAGATCGACGAACTTTCTTCGTGTGGTCGCGTGGTCGGTTCGAGTCGGGACAGGTACGGGCCCGGCGCGCCGAGCGCCGGTGAGAGCAGTCCTGACCTGCCTCTGTCGAGGCAGGTCAGGCTGTCGTGTCACTTACCGCACGCGATGTGCATGCGGGCCGGCGCCGCGCGGTATGCAGCGGCGCGGTGCCGGTTACTCGTTTCCGGCCGTTTGCTGCTCGACCTGCGGCGCTGTGTCGACTTGCGCTTCCACGTTTGCCTGTTGCGGCTCGGCCGCTGCCTCGGCCTGCTGCTCCGCCTTCGGCTGCTGCTGCGTGCCCTTGGCCGCTTGCGCCGCGCCCTTGCCGGGGCGGCGAGCCTTCAGCCGGCGCGCCCGCGCTGCGTCGTCATGCGTGACGCGCCCGGCTTCGTTGCCCTGCAGATCGACCCGCACCGCGTCTTCGACGAGACACGACCAGTAGCGGTTGCCACGGCACCACGTCGACATCGCTTCGCGCAGTTCGGCTTCGCTGAGCCCGACGGCCTGAGCTTCGCGTGCGAGGTCGTCCCAGATACCGACCTTGAGCGGCACTTTGGGGGCCGGATTCTTCGGGAACGCAAGCGGAAACTTACGCTGCAGTTTGCCGATCGCAACGATGACCGGATCGACCGGTGCCGACGGCTTCGCCGAAGCAGGCTTCGCGCGATGCGGTGTTTTGCCGCCAGCCGCAGCCGGCTTGGCACCACGCTGCGGACGGTCGCCGGACTTCGGCTTCGCGCCGGTGTCCGCCGGCGCTGCCGGCCGCTTCGCGTTGCGCTCCTGCTTGGCCTTCGCTGCGAGCTGCGCCCGCAATTCGGCAAGTTGTTCAAAACCCATAAATTCAATCCACCAGGAATATAAGGTGTGGTTCGTGCGGCCATGCCGCGCGGCGCAAAAGCTTCGCCGCCATGCGGGCGACCCGTCTGCCGCCGACGCGGAACACTACGGGGCCGCATCGCGCACGCCACTCTGTTTTCGGGCACCCGGCCACGATGCCGGACAAGGCAGGAGTGGAAGTATACCGGTACGCGCGGCAGCCGGTTGACTCGCCGGTCTGCATTGGCCCGATTCGGGGCACCGGAAATGCATCCGTGCGGTCGTGATGCGCATTATATGGATACGTTTCCGGAAGTCACGTCGTTCACCGTCGTCCGCGGAAATCGGGGCCATCTTGCGCACCGTGATGGCCCCGGCGGCGGCACTGGTCGATGCGCCACGCGTCGTGTCTCGCCTCGGGATGTCTGACGCAATCGTGCCGCATCGGTGCGTCGCGGGCCTCGGCTGCGATTCGGCATCCCTGACTGCGCCATCGGCTGCGTGCGATTCAACGATCACGGCGATGGATCCGCGCAAGTGCCACGACATGCGGCTGCTCCCTTCGATTGCACCCGTGCCCGCGCACGACTCGTTGCGTCCGCATCGATCCCGTAGCGGACGAAGATACCGAAAAATGCGTAGTATGCCTGGATCGATGTCGCCGGCAGCGAACCTCGGCCCGCTTCGCTGCGCCTCCGGCCAGCCGCCGACATCCCGCTTGCCGGCCCAAGGAACGACCCGGTTGTACGAAACGGAGCAGATACATGGTTCCCCCACACGACACCCCGCACGACGGCATCACGCGCGAGGAGATTCACCATCGGCAGATCGACATGCGCGGCTATCGGCGCAGCGACGGCCAGTTCGAAGTGACGGCCTGCCTCGCGGACCGCAAGACCTTCGATTTCACGCCGCCGGGCGGCACGCGGACGGTCGCTGCGCTGTCGCCGATCCACGACCTCGGGGTGACGCTGGTCTTCGACGCCGACATGGTCGTCCGCGCCGTATCCACGTTCCTCCGGTCGCATCCGTATGCGCAGTGTCCGGGGGGCGGCGACTCGCTGCAGGCGCTCGTCGGACTGAGCATCGGTGCCGGCTGGAACAGCGAAGTTCGCAAGCGCCTGCCGTCCTGCGATACGTGCACGCACCTGAAGGAATTGCTCGGCCCGATCGCCACCACGGCCTATCAGACGATGGTCGGCATGCGGAAGTCATCGCTCGAGGCGCGCGACAGCGACGGAAAGCCGCTCAAGATCGACAGCTGCCATGCATATGGCGCATCGCGCGATCTCGTGCAACGTCTTTGGCCCGAATACCACCGGCCTTCGGTGACGGTGAAGGGCAGCTAAGGGTCAGGTATTCGGCCAGTCCCGTGCCCGCAGGATGCATGCGTCGCGTGCACAAACGTGCTTCGCCCCGGCCTCGCTCCGGCCGGTCATCACCGTCAACGGCGCCGCTGATCAGAAAACGCCCAGCGCAAGTCCCGCTGCAAGGCCGGCGCCCAGCTCGGCGCAGCGCGCGAGATCGTCGCCGTCGATCGTCTTCGCCGCGAGGATGCGTTCCGGCGTCTGCGCGTGCGTACAGACGATCAGGCCCGGCGCCACGTTCTTCAATCGCCATCCGGTCGCGATCCGGTCGATCTGGCGCAACGCATTCTGCCCATCGCTTCCCGCGCATATCATCGCCGCATACGGGCGGCCGTTCACGCGATCGAGCGCCGCGTAATAGCAGCGGTCGAAGAAATCCTTCATCAGCCCGGACATTGCCGCGAGATTCTCCGGCGTCGCAAACAGGTACGCGTCGGCGGCCAGCACGTCGTCTGCGCTCGTCGCGTCCGCGCGCTGCAGCCTGACGTCGACGCCGGGCTGCTCGCGCGCCGCGCCGGCAGCCGCTTCGGCCATCTGTTGCGTGCCTCCGGTCATCGTGTGATAGACGATCAACAGCGTCTTCATTCGTCGTTACTCACGTTCGGTTTCAGGTGCACCGGCGGCGTCACCGGTTTGCGCTGGATGGCCAGCTTTCATGTGAGGCTGTTCCGCGTTCGCTTCCGCGGGATCTGCCGGCGGGTTGCCCGTTTGCCCGTTTGCCCGTTTGCCCGTTTGCCCGTTTGCCCGTTTGCCCGTTTGCCCGTTTGCCCGTTTGCCCGTTTGCCCGTTTGCCCGTTTGCCGGCTCGTCGGCTCGTCGGCTCGTCGGCGCCTGGCGCGCGTCGATCATGCGCCTGGCGCCGGCTTCGATTCGTGCAAGTTCGACCGGATGCACGATCAGTGCGTTGCGGCACGCGATGCGTCGGTGTCTTCCGGTCGCGCGTAGTACGCGAGGAACATGTCGGCCGCGGATTCCGCGACTTTTTGTTGCTCCGGCGCCTCGAGCGGCGGCTGGCCCATCGTGATCTGCGGCCAGAACGCGAATACCTTCACAACACCGTGCAACTGATGCGCTGCAAACACCGGATCGGTGACGGACAGGCGTCCGGCCGCCGCGGCCGTCCGCACCCAGACGGTCATGTCCTCCTCGCGCTCGCCGAGGCGCTCGACCATGTCGCGCGCGCGTTCCGGCGAATGGATGGCCGCACCGATCGCGACACGTGCGAGCGAGAGAAATGCCTCGTCGCTGAGCAGGCGCAATTTGCGGTCGAGTAACGCGAGCAACTGCTCGCGCAGCGGCACGTCGGCACGATAGGTCGGCGAGCTGCCGGTTCGGGTCGCATCCCACAGTTTTTGCAGGATCGCGGCGAACAACGTTTCCTTGCCCGGGAAGTGGTTGTAGACCGTGCGCTTCGACACATCCGCGCGCGCAGCGATGCGGTCCATGCTGGTCGCGTCGTAACCCGACGCAAGAAATTCCTCGATGGCCGCGTCGACGATGGCCGCGCGCTTTCGATCGGTCAGGCGCTGAGGGGGAGTGCTGGTATCCATTCAGAAATTTTACACCGGGTAGTTTACTTATCCCAAAAATAAACTACACTGCTCAGTGTACTTTATCCATCGGACGAACCGGCATGGCGTCACCTCTCGTTTTGATTCACCGCATTCTGGGTTTTGCGGCCGCCCGACGTGGCCGCGCGTTGTCTGGCGGCTCGCCGCAGCACAATGGCGAGCGCTTCAGCAATGTCGCGCCGCGTCCGGTCGAGGGGCTGGGCAAAACGCTCGGGATCGCCTGGAACATGTTGTTCAACAAGCCGCGCAATACCGTGCCTGCAGGCGCGCTGCCCGTCGATTCGCTGACCCGCGCGGAACTCGACGCGGCCCCCGATCGCAGCCTGTACCGGCTCGGCCATTCGACGCTGCTGCTCAAGCTGCGCGGCGAATTCTGGCTGACCGACCCCGTATTTGCCGAGCGCGCGTCGCCGTTTCGGCGCGTCGGCCCGAAGCGTTTCCATGCGCCGCCGATCGCGCTTGAAGATATTCCGCCGCTGCGCGGCGTGATCCTGTCGCACGATCACTACGATCATCTCGATCGCGACACGGTGCTCACGCTCGCGGCCACCACCGGTGTGTTCGTGACAACGCTGGGTGTCGGCGACCGCCTGATCGAATGGGGCATCGACGCGAAGAAAGTCCGCCAGCTCGACTGGTGGCAAAGTGTCGACGTGGCCGGCCTGACGCTGACCGCAACCCCCGCGCAGCATTTTTCCGGGCGTAGCCTGTTCGACGGCAACAGCACGCTGTGGGCGTCCTGGGTCATCGTCGACGACGACTTGCGCGTGTTCTTCAGCGGCGACACGGGCTACTTCGACGGATTCCGGACGATCGGCGAGCGCCTCGGGCCGTTCGACGTCACGCTGATCGAAACAGGCGCCTACGATGCGCAATGGCCGTACGTGCACATGCAGCCTGAAGAAACCGTGCAGGCGCACATCGATTTGCGCGGACGCTGGCTGGTTCCGATCCACAACGGCACGTTCGATCTCGCGATGCATCGCTGGCAGGAGCCGTTCGAGCGCGTCACCGCGCTGGCGATCGTCCGGGGCGTCGAACTGTCGACGCCGAGG
Source organism: Burkholderia sp. Ac-20344 (assembly GCF_017104975.1). NCBI lineage: Bacteria > Pseudomonadati > Pseudomonadota > Betaproteobacteria > Burkholderiales > Burkholderiaceae > Burkholderia > Burkholderia sp. Ac-20344. The sequence goes on along the minus strand of NZ_JAAGPP010000058.1, from coordinate 40,105 downwards.
ATGGGCGAGCGCCTCGCTCTCGACAAGCCGCATCGCGGCGGACGGTGGTGGCGCACGGTGGACGAGCGCGCGACGGCCGTTGCCACGAAATCGCGCCGCTGGCCGCTTTGCACATCGCAGGCGACGAAATAGGTCCACCGGTCGTTGCACATTTTTCCCCGGGAGCGCGGCAATCCCGCGATTCCGGGAGGCGCGTTTCCTGCGTACCCGCACGTTGACGTACCTGCCTGTAGACCCGATTACCTGAGTAGAGCAGTCATGCATCCGGCACCCGCCCGATCTGCCCCCGGCCAATTCGACGCCGACGCCACCATCGCCGCATTCAACCCGGCAGGCCCCCGATCAAGCGATCAGCGCCGGGAGAACGACCTGCGGCAGACGCTCGCAGAGCGTGTCGGGAGATGGACGGAAGGCGTCGACCACCTCGTCACCGCCATTCCGAACCTGAGCCTCCATCGAAGGGAGACGCCAACGCAGCCGATGGACTGCATGGTCGAGCCAAGCTTCGGTCTCGTCGTTCAAGGCACGAAGCGGCTCATTCAGAGCGGCGACCTGTATCTCTGCGACGCCAGCCGTTTTCTGATCACGTCGCTCGACTTGCCCGGATCGACGCAAGTCGTCGAGGCCAGCCGTGAAAGGCCGTTTCTCGGAATCGGACTCAAGCTTGATTTTCGCGTCATGGCCGAACTGATGGCACAGGTCGCCCCGGATCACGAGGGGGCCCCCGCAGGCCGCGGCCTCGTCGTCGGCGATATGACCGAGCCGCTCTACGACGCAGTGAACCGATTGCTGGCGTTGCTGGATGACCCGGGCGCCATTGCCGTGCTTGCACCGTACGTCGAGCGGGAAATCTACTATCGGCTGCTGACGAGCGACCAGGGTGGCCGCCTGCGTCAGATCGCGTCCGCCGGCAGTCAGGGCAACCGCGTGTCGCGGGCGATCCAGTGGTTGCGGACCCATTACGGCGAGTCGCTGCGAGTCGACGATCTGGCTGCGCAGGTTCAGATGAGCAGTTCGACCTTCCACCACCACTTCCGCCAGCTCACCGGCATGAGCCCACTGCAGTACCAGAAATGGATACGGCTCAACGAAGCACGTCGGCTGATGCTGTCCGAACGGCTCGACGCCGCGTCGGCATCGTTCAGGGTCGGATATGCGAGCCCGACCCAGTTCAATCGCGAATACAGCCGGCTGTTCGGCAATTCGCCGCGGAGAGATATCGATAGCCTGCGGAGCGGAGCAGACGTCGTTCTGTCTGTAGCGGCGACTTATTGACCGCGGGGGCGGTATCGGAGATGCAGGATGCCGAGTTAGGCGGTCTCCGTAGAACGGTTGAATCGGCTTCGCGCACGAGGGATCGATCCGGGTGAAGCAGACGTGCGCAACGGGATGCACGCTCTTTTTCATCTTGCCAACTCAGGATTGATGAGTCGGCGGCCGACCGGAAACTTCTCATAGAGAGTCGCGCAACGGGTGAGCGCCGCTCGAAGTCAAACGCATACCCAACCTCGCAAGCATCAATCGGCCACATGCAAGCCGTCCCATACCCACCTCATGAACTGGTGGGGACTTCACGCCCTCTTCAACGACCGAAACGCCTTACTGTCTTTCGGTCGCCTGGCCGCAAATTCTCTGATGCCAGGATTCTCGCGTCACAATGCAATTCAACGAATTGTGCGGCCGCAGTGTGCGTTGTCACGTGACAACTATATCGGCGCGGCGCATCTGATCAGAGACACGGTCGTTCGTTGAAGTCGATCTGATCCGCAGCAATTCGATTTGTCTTCGGCGTCGGGCTGCGCGAGAAACGTTTTGAATACCACACAATACGTATCAAACAAGACAATTCTCAGTAGTTTCGCGTCAACTCCCGCGCTCGGAACCTGAAATGATCATACGCCCCTATTTACAGGGATGATCTTGCTGATTTTGCGTGAAACAACATGAAGAAAATGGCGCAAGCCATTGCCGGACAAGGATTTCCGAGAACCCCTCATTTCGTGAAAATGTTTCACGATCCGGCCCGTTTGAGTAGCCGGCCGGCCTTCAACACGGGGTTTGTCGCAAATTTGACGCTCATATGAGCGGCAGTCGCGTAGAGGCGCGACTGCATTGGTCACGGCACACGATACGCGTGACAAAGCCTATACCCTCCCCTGCCGGGCAAACACACACGCGAAGTCGATCCGAACATCCCGAATAAATGGGGCCACATCTAAGGTGCTCACGAAACACATTTTAAGGTGTCACCTAGCAAGTTGATCGGCGTCTTTCGGCCGAGACGTGAATACGGATAGTCCATGATGAAGGCCCCGGATCTGCGGGCCGATTGGTGACTCAGACTCTGAGACAAAGATGTGTGCCGAACAACACGCGATGCTACGCGCCACTTCGACACTCCAGTTCCCCCGATACAACACTCCAGTTGTTACGTGACAACTCAACCACCAACCGGCCAGGAGAACTGCATTTGCAACGAGCCATGGGTAGCGAATCCCGTCTTTAACGATCTCCGTGCTCGGCCTCGATGGAGTTCGATCAAAACTCCTCCTGAGAAGCGACTCAGTGCTCATGTCGCCTCTCGCATCGACTCGATTGTCACGTGACAACTCACATCACTTGAGGCAGTCGCACCAAGCCAAAGACCGGATATCAGGCATTGAAATGATCTCGCCAAAACCGTAAATGCAATCGAATCAAAGGGCTTCTGGTATCGGATAGCACCGAGAAAGATCAAATCTCTGCGACTTGTCACGTGACAACTGAGTTTCCCGGCGACGCACACGAAATCGAGTTACTGGAGACACAATGCGTCCATCAGGAACAAAGCGAGATCAAGCGGCCAGCGTCTATACGTCAACTCCCCGTTGACGTTGAAATCCATAGAAATCTCTCTCGAACTTTGTACGTGTTTTGTGACCGAGATCGTCAATTTTTTTACTCGATCATCAGTCACGGCTGGCGCATTAGCCATTTGGCCCACTTGTCACGTGACAACCACATCGATCATCAAGACATACGTCGAGTCGAAGTCTTTTCTAGACATTTTGACAATATCTGCATATATTACGCAAAACTCCGTGGAGGAATTTAATGGCTTTCAAGATCGCCGTCAGTAATCAAAAAGGTGGGACTGGAAAGACAACCATCTCCGTCAATATCGCGGCTGCGTTCGAAGCTGGCGGCAACAAGGTCGCCCTGATCGATGCCGACCCTCAGGGCACGTCCGTCCGATGGGTGACGAGCGGCGAGAACACGCTGCCGATGACAGTTCTTTCGCTGGCCCCTGCCGGCCGTGGCATCGGCGGCGAGATCAAGAAACAGGACGCGAACTTCGACGTGATCGTGGTCGACTGTCCCGGCAACCTCGAAGATCCGCGAATTGCATCCGTACTCGAAGTCGCCGATTTCTGCCTCGTGCCGCTGTCGCCGTCGCCGGCCGATCTCTACAGCACGGTCGCGATGATCCGCATGATCGAGTCGATGCGGTCCGTTCGTAACCCGAGTCTTTCTTCCGCATTAATGCTGAATAGTGTTAATGGAAAGACTAAAATGCGTGAAGAAATTTTAAAAATTCTAAGGGCTGAAGAAATAGGGGAGCATCTGCTCGACAGCCAGATCGCGCAACGCGAGGTCTACCGTCAGACGTTTGCGCTCGGCACCACGATCCATCATCACAATCGATACCTGAAGGGTCTGAAAGAAGCCCGTGCGGAAATCGAAAAGCTGGTCACGGAAATGGCCCAATACATCGCGTCGACGCGCGCTACCGGAGCCGCCCATGGCTAAGGACACATCGAAAGACAAGAAGCCGACCGGTAACCTGCATCTCGCAGCCGGCCTGCTGCGCGGGCTCGCGCAGGAAAATGCGGCCCTCGAAACGCGGCTGCCCGAACCGGCGGCCGCACCAAACATCGGCGGCGAAACGGCGCCCGCCAGCGCCCCGGCTGCGGCCACGCCCGCCGGCACGGCAGATCTTGGCGCGCCGCAAAAGGTACTGGTCAAGGATTGCATCCCAAACCCGTTCAACCCGCGCGTGTTCTACTCGGAGTCGAGCCTGCACGAGCTCGCCCTGACGCTGAAACGGGAAGGGCAGATCGAACCGATCAAGGTGACGCGCCTCCCGGAGTTTCCCGGCAAGCTCGTGGTGATCGACGGGCAACGCCGGCTGCGCGCGACGAGCATCAACGGCGATGAAACCATCAACGCCACGTTCCGCACGGACCACACGCCCGAGCAGCTCTATACGATCGCGTATCGCGCGAACCACGATCACGAACGACAGACGATCTTCGACGATGCGGTCGCGTGGAAGCGTCTTCTCGACGAGAAGGTCTTTTCCGACCAGAACACGCTGGCGGAAAAGATCGGCAAGGACAAGGCGTCGATCAGCAAGACGCTGTCGCTCAACGCGCTCCCGAACACACTCCTGGAACGGATGGCGAGCGCGAACGACGTGGTCGGCCTGCAGGCGGCGTACTTCCTGAAGCTGATCTTCGAACGCCTGGGCGAGCCGACGGCCGACCGACTGCTCACGGCCGTGATCGACCGGAAAAAATCCGTTCGTGATCTTGAGAATTTCCTGCGTGCACAGAGCGATGGCAGCAAGAAAGCGGGACGTACGCGTTACAGCGTTCGTCACGACTTCGCGCTCGAATCGCGAGCAATCGGCCAGTTGAAGACTTATCCGGACGGGCGTCTGGATCTGCAGCTCAAGGGCGTCGACGCAGCGCACCAGGAGGCGCTCGCCGACAAGCTCAAGACCGTGATCGACGCGTACGTTGCCGAACTGGCAACGGCCACGCAACGGTAACGCGCGAAAAGCAGAAGGCCTCGCAGCCGCATTGCACCCCGCAGCCGGACGACGATGTCCGGCGCGCGACGCGCGCCCGGCTGCGAGGCCTCGTTCAGTTGCCTGCGAGACTGCTTTTCAGCAGGAATTCCAGCAAGTCGTCCGAGGTCGGTTCGCCCCACGTATCCAGCGCGAGCCATCGGAAGAAGCTGGTCTGCGCGAGCTTGCTCGCCTTCTTCTTCGGCGACAGCGTCAGGTCCTTCGAGCCTGCCACCGTCTCGTTGTAACGCTCGATCAGCTTGGTCTGGTCGTCGATCTCCAGTTCGCGGAAGTACGCACCGGCTTCCTCGACCTTCGCCGCCAGATATTTGTCGCGAATCTGCTCCTGCTTGCTTTGCGCAGATTCCTTCGCCGGTGCGGCCGCCTCCGTTCCCTGCCCGTCGGCCAGCGTGTAGCCGTGCGTCAGCGCCTTGCGGAAATACGCGGCTACGTTGTCGACCGGGGCCGCATTCTTCTTCGTAGTCCGATTGAGCGTATAGGCAATCGCCGCCTTGATGCGCTGCACGCCGTATTGCGTGATCAGCCGGCGCGCTTCCGAACGCGGAATGCCGAACTTGGCGACCTCCTCGACCAGCGCTTCGTTCTTGACGTCGCCATCCTCCACCGTATCGGCACTCTGCTTGCGCGTCACCTTGAACTGGACGGCTTCCACGCTCCGGCCGGACTTGTGTTCGATCAACTCGAGCGTGTGATCCGAAACTTCGTTCACCTCCTGAATGCACGGCACCAGGACCTTGCTCTTGAACAGCTTGTATTCCTTGTACGACTGCGACGCCTTGTCCTGGCCGAGAATGAGGTCACGAAATTTCGGCAGCGGAATCTTCGCGGTGATGCCGATCCCTTCGTAGCGCACCGTGTTTTCCCACAACGCGAGCGAGTGCGACCGCCGGAACTCGCGGGCGATCCGCATATCGATCAGTGCGTAGATCTCGGGGTTGAGCAACTCGCTGCGAATCTGGTCGGAGAAGCTGTACTTCAGCACCGATTGCTCGAGCTCAGCGCCGGCGAGCAGGCCCGACGCTTTCCAGACCGTCGAGCGATCCGCGGCCAGGTAATCCCAGTTGACGACGGTACTGATCAGCGAATTGACCGTGTCCTTCACGTATTTCGTGTTGTTGCTGTTCAACCCGCTCTCGTGCGAAAGCGACGCGATCGAGATCGAGAAGCTCGTCCGGCCTGGCTCGAATGCCTCCTGCCGAAGCGCGTTCTTGATCAGCGAGCTGAACATCTTGCGCTGCTGCAGACCGATCTTTCCGGACTTGGGCGCGATATGAATCGCCTGGACCGCCTTGCGCAGCAAGTCGGGAGGCTCGGGTGTCTGAAACAGCGAAACCTGTTTGTCTGAGCCTTTGCTTGCGGGCTTGCGCGGCATCGTCATGTCCGGATAAGGTCACCTTGTTGAGAGCGGACTTTATACCTTTTCGTGCCGAGGAGCAACGCCCTTGTTCCTGTTTTACTTGCACTATCGAGGCTAACCTTCAGATACATAAGGAAAATCTACGATCAGACGATCTGTGCGGAACCCCATAGCCATCTACCTTTCGGCCAAAAATGCTTCCCACAAGCCGCTACCTTTCATACCCGGACACGAAAACCCGGCACGGGATTTGCCCTCGGCAAGGTAACCATCCATGGGAAACAAATGTGCAGAATCGAGATCGCTGGGCAAATTGATGGTGCCCTGCAGCACAGTCGCGTTTTCATCCCATAACTTGCTACCTTCATCGATTCCCACAGAAGGCTACCTGTCGACCGGGCTCGGCAGCATTGGCTACGTCGATTTTGGCGCCGAAGGTAGATATCGCTCCCATAAACGGCAACCCATCGTTTTCCCCATAAGAGGTTACCTGTCCGTGATATCGATCCTGTCCATGGGAACCCGCAGCAGGGAATCTTGGAGAAATGCAATCGAGCGGCCCCAAATGCTACCCATAACCGGGTACCTTTGAGGCTCCCCATAACCGACTACCCAAGAAAAATCACTGTGTGCGGCAGCATCCACGAATCGAAAAAAGCGCCCCATAAAAGGTTACCTACAGGCATTCCCATAGACGACTACCCAACGCGTTTCCAGGTCTATTTCCCATAACCGGGTACGCTTGCCCCATATCCACAACCCTGATTCCCCACAATCCGGTACCCCAAACCCCAAATCCACAGACCTGAAACCCCAGACCCTTACACCTGTGCTCCCATAAATGGGTACCGAACACCCTTCAAACCCTTATCGGACAAGGCTGTGAGCCGTCTAAAAGTAGTTAAAGAAGTAAACGTGGTTAACAAAAGATGTAAACACACGTGTGCTGCCACAGAAAGACGAACCCCATAAACCGCTACCAATGGGAGCCGTCTATGGTGCAGCAAGCACCGCATACATCGGTTCCGGCTTGGAAAACAATGGCCTGGATCCGCGTTTTGCACAGGCTTCAGGCCCGACAAGGCTTCCAGAAGAGGTGAGTACATACTCACATCGGCGTAAACGTAGAAACCTATGGGAGAAAAACGGGAAGAAAACCCCCATTTCCAGGCACAGGTTCCCGTTTATGGGGCCCAAAACCCGGCCCAGCAACCTCCCGAGCGCCTGTTATCAATCGGCAACGCCAATCGGCGGCCGGAAACACCAATCTCTTCGGTTTCGTTCACAGCAGTTCGAAATCATCCGAGACCGCAGGCGAAGGGTTTTTTGCACTCAGGCTTCCTGGTCTGCGGACAAGTTTTTCCGATTGCCTGCCCACGCCTCTCGACAAATTTAGCCTGCGGGCTGTGAACAGCAGAAATCGACGCGCCTCGCTTCACCGTCCAAGGGGCTTCCAACTTTCTACCTTTGGAGCCATGAACCGAAGATGAATGCTGTGCCTTCGGGTCGCAAGGAGATGTCCTGGAACGGCTTCCCGAAGATCCATTCAGCGCCATGCCATCTGCTGCGTCACCGGCTCCTGGGTCGATCCAGCGCACGCCGCGAGCCAACGTGAAGATCCGGACGATCACGAGGCTCACCGCAATGGAATTCGAGCGATGATCCCGAACATTCTCACCTTCCGGTACGCACGAATCCCGAAAAAGCTCACCGGCCGGATGAGGCCACAGGTATCGGCAAACTGTGCCGGCAGCGATACGCGTCCGGATGCCGGCGGCCAAAGCCACGAAATGAAAAACCTGTGATTCGCATACGTTGCGCGATGCGTTGCCGAGCAGGATTGGACGGATCGCGAGCGTTGCCGCGACATCGCAACGCTACGTGCCACACTCACCAGACGGGCATCGCTGCATCGGTGCGGGACCATCGGTGTAGTCGTGACGCGATTCCGGCCGATGCCCTCACCAGACGAAACGCGTCTGCGCTTTTCCTCATACAGACCGCAGGAGCGCGCGGCGACGAGTTTTGCCAGCACAGATCACTCTCGGTATCACCGCGCGGCGATTGGTTGCCGGATCGAACGCTGCGCGCGGTGGCGACGCAATCGTGGATGCCTTGAACACCGTAAAACCGAATCGTGGTCGTTTATGGGAGGAACCGTCGCTTAAACCACGTCGACCATCAACGTGACACGGGGTTCGACGGCTGCTGCTGCAGTGATCACGATTGGTCAGATAACGGTCGCATCAACCGTGTGCACGCCGGCAACACCACCAATGAAACAGTCATTGGTCACTCACGTCGCATCGCGCCTCGCGTCCATAACCCATCCTCGTCGCTGAAGCACGGATACACCGACCGTTTCCCGTCGCTGCCACGATGCGCTTCGCATCCCCGCCCGACACGCGATACACAGTGCCTGTCCCGCCAACGACAGTCGAGCGGCGTCCCCGCTTTCTCCCATACGTGTATCCCCAATTCTGCTGTCACGTTGGCACCACATTTTTCGAGACGCGGTTATGATGCACAGGTCCCGAACATGGCATGACAACCGTTCGGGGCAGGGGCGGTATCTCGTGGTCTTTCAATCCGTGATAAACCAGAAAAGAGAGTTCAGCGATGCGAATCCAGATCAGAAAACTCACGCTGGCTGCTACCGCAGCCGCGTTCCTGTTCGGCTCGGCAGTTCCCGCGTTTGCGCAGACCGACGCCAGCGCGCCTGCTGCACAGGACGCCAAGGCTGCGAAGAGCCAGGCACGCAAGGCGGCCAGGGCCCAACACAAGGCAGAGCGCAAGGCAGCGCGTGCGAAGAACAACGCCGAGCTGAAGAAACTCGAAGACGCCGGTTACAAGCCGGCGGCCAATGATCCGAACTATCCGCAGAATCTGCAGAACGCGGAGAAGAAGGCCGCCGGCGCCAGCCAGTAAGCGCCGTCCGGTGGCGGCAAGCCGCGGTTCGGTCCGCGGTTTGCCGCGTGCGTCGCGGCCCCGCGGCGCACATCGAATGCAGCATTCCCGGTATCGACGAAGGCAAACGCGTTCCATCCGCGTACGCTATTTGATTCGCATTCCTGCATGTCTTGGCGCATACGACCCGCACACCGCCCCGGTCAGTTCCGCCCGGCCGGCACAACCGCGTTTCCCGTCACCTTCAGCCAGTCCTTGAATGCCCGCACCGCGTCGTCGTTCGCGCGTGCGGAGGCCACGTACGTGAAGTAGCGCCACGGCGGCAGCGCCGGTTCGCTGAACGGCTGCACGAGCCGACCTTCCGCGATGTCGTCTGCGACGAGCGCGATCGGCCCCATCGCGACGCCGAGCCCGTCGAGCGCACCTTGCAGCGTCAGGTAGAAATGCTCGAGCGTGAGCGAGTGTCGCGGCACGAGATTCGGATGTCCGGCTGCCGCGAGCCATTCGGGCCACATGCCGGGATAGGTTGCCGCGTGCAGCAGCGTGAATCCGGCGAGATCGGCGGGCGTATGCAACGGTCGCCCGTCCAGCAGCTTCGGCGCACACACCGGCAGCCGCACTTCGGACAGGAATTCCTCGGCAACGTAACCGTCGATGGCCTGCGGGCCGCCGCGGACGATCAGATCGACCTTGTCGCGCAGCTTTTCGATCGGCTCGTTCGACGTCGACAGCCGCACCTCGATGGCCGGATGGGCGACCTGGAACGACGACAGCTTCGGCACCAGCCAGCGCAACGAAAACGTCGCGGGTGCGCTGACGCGCAGCACGCGCTGCTGCGCATGGCCGAAATGCTGCGCGGTGGCGAGCGCGATCCGGTCGAACGACGCCCCGACCTCGGCGAGATACGCGCGGCCCGCGCCGGTCAGTTCGACCCGCCGGTTATGGCGTTCGAACAGCGGCCGCCCGAGCCACGCCTCCAGTTGCTGCACGTGCCGGCTGATCGCGCCGTGCGTCACGCACAGTTCGTCGGCGGCCAGCGTGAAGCTGCCCAGGCGCGCGGCGGCTTCGAACGCACGGAGCGAATTCAACGGAGGGAGGCGTCGGGCCATTGCGTCGTTTCGTGTGATATTTACTCACACTAGAGTTCAGGTTTAATCGTTTGATCGGGGGCTTGAGCTCCGCCAATATGGCACACAAACGGCCGGCTCGGCCGAACGATTGTCTGAATTTCTCACATGGAGTACGGAGCATGCCGAACGTGGTGGTCGTGGGCGCCCAATGGGGCGACGAAGGTAAGGGGCGCGTCGTGGACTGGCTGGCGGCACAGGCCGATCTCGTCGCACGCTACAACGGCGGCCACAACGCGGGACATACGCTGGTCGTCGGCGGCAAGACGTACAAGCTCGCGCTGCTGCCAAGCGGTGTCGTGCGCGGCAAGCGCGGCGTGATCGGCAACGGCGTGGCGCTCGATCCGGAAGCGCTGCTTGCGGAAATCGGGCGGATGGCCGAGCTCGGGCTGTCGATAACGCCGGACAACCTGTCGATCGCCGAGAACGCGACGCTGGTGCTGCCGATCCACCGCGCGATCGACCAGGCGCAGGAGCGCCTGCGCCGCGAGCCCATCGGCACCACGCTGCGCGGGATCGGGCCGGCCTACGAGGACAAGGTCGGGCGTCGCGGGCTACGCGTCGGTGATCTCGCGGAACCGGGCCAGCTCGCCGCCAAACTGGATGGGCTCGTCGACCATCACAACGCGTGGTTCCGCGGCCTGGGGCTCGACGCGTATTCCCGCGACGCGATGCTGGCGACGCTGGTCGACCTCGCGCCGCGGATCCTGCCGTTCGTGCGCCCCGTCTGGGCTGATCTCAACGACGCGACCGACCGCGGCGAGCGCATCCTGTTCGAGGGATCGCAAGCCGTGATGCTGGACATCGACTGGGGCACGTACCCGTTCGTGACGTCGTCCGGCACCGTTGCATCGGCCGCCGCCGCTGGCACAGGGCTCGGCGCGTCGAAGCTCGGTCACGTGCTGGGCGTCACCAAGGCGTATGCGACGCGGGTCGGCGGCGGCCCGTTCCTCACCGAGCTGTCCGACGCGACCGGCGAAACACTGCGTGCGCGCGGGCAGGAGTTCGGCGTGAATACCGGCCGGCCGCGCCGCTGCGGATGGCTCGATGCCACGCAGTTGCGTCAGGCGGTCAGGATCTCGGGCATCGATTCGCTGGCGCTCACCAAGCTCGACGTGCTCGACGGTTTCGAGTCGATCGCGCTGTGCGTCGGCTACGAACTCGACGGCGTGCGGGTCGACCACCTGCCGGCGAGCCTCGATGCGCAGTCGCGCGCGAAACCCGCGTACGAGCGGTTCGACGGCTGGCGCGGCACCGTGAAGGGGATACGCGAACGGGCGGCGCTGCCGCGCGCCGCGCAGGATTTCATTGCGCGCATCGAAGCGGTCGCGGGCGCACCGGTATCGATGATCACGACCGGCGCGGAGCGCGACGACACGATCGTGTTGCGCAATCCGTTCGATGCGGCCGCCGCGGCCTGATGCGTCATACATGACGTGAAACGCGGGGCGGCACCGTGGTCACCGGGTAGTTTTTGCCGATCCGGTGCCGTCCGCGTGCTGGCGCGTCCGGTCGCGTATGCGCCTGCGCCGTACGCCGTGCGCACGGCAGCTCGGCGACACGATTCGGCGTCCGGATCACGCCGTGTATGGCGAACTGGACACGTCTGCACGGCTGCTGTACTGTTCCGCACAATTCGCGCCAGACCGGCCTGCGCCGGAGCCGCCGGCACCATGGCCACATGGTGGCGCGACGTGATCTCAATCCCGGGGACAGGTCGATGGACACGTTACAGATGATGCGTATTTTCGTCCGGGTCGCGGAGGAGGGCAGCTTCACGAGCGCGGCCCATCGCCTGGACATCACGACGGCCTACGCATCGCGGTCGGTCGCGCAGCTCGAAACGCATCTGCGCACGCGCCTGCTCAACCGCAGCACGCGCCGCATCGCGCTGACCGACGCCGGGCAGCGCTATCTCGACCGCTGCCAGCGCATTCTCGGCTATATCGAAGAAGCGGAAGCCGAGGCGGCCGACGCACAGGCGAAGCCGTCCGGACGGCTGCATGTCCATGCGACGACGAGCTTCGGCCAGGCCTACGTGGTGCCCGCGGTCGTGCGCTACCGGCAGCGCTATCCATCGGTCGCGGTCGAGCTGACGCTGTCGCAGCACGTGCCCGACATCATCGACGAAGGCTACGACGTGTCGCTGCAGTTGAGCGCGACGGAGCTGCCCGATTCGGGGCTCGTGTCGCAGCGGCTCGGCGAGGTGCACAGTGTGCTGTGCGCGTCGCCCGCATATCTGAAGGAGCGCGGGACGCCGCGCACGGCGCGCGAACTCGAAGGCCATGCCTGCCTGCAGATCCTCACGCCCGTGTTCCCGCGCGATCGCTGGCATCTCGATGGCCCCGACGGCCCCGAGACATTCGACCTGCCGTTGCCGGATTTCCAGGTGAATATCGCCGACGCGCTCGGCGCCGCATTGCGTGCCGGCCTCGGCATCGGTTCGCTGCCGATGTCGTCGGCACTGCCCGCGCTGGCGAGCGGCGCGCTGGTGCGCGTGCTGCCTGACTACCGGTTGCAGAAGCTGACGGTCTACACGCTGTATCCATCGCGCCAGTATCTCGATGCGAAAATCCGCACGTTCGTCGATTTCCTGCGCGAATGCGTGCCCGAGATGCTGTCCGCCGACGAGGCTGCGCTGCACGCTTCCTGCTCGCCCTGAGGTCTCGCCGTCGGCGTGTGACGGCGTATGAATACGAGGCTGCGCATCAATCGAACAAATAATATGCAGTCCTGTATTTGAAGAAGATATCGATTTTATCTTCACGACCGACCCGGGCAACGATGCCCGATTCACTGGCGTGCCCTTATGAAAGCCCTTGCTTTCGATATCGAACATCGTTGGTTCGATGCGTCGTGCCAACCCCATAGAATCGGTTCGACCGGCTTCATCACATCACATGCGTGCGCGAAGCAGCATCCTCTTCATCGAACCCGATACGACATGGCAGACCACCACTCCACAACCCGCCGCCGGCTTCTGCATGCCGGCCTGGCGATCGCGGGCGCCGCCGTGTGTTCGGGCTTTGCGCTGGCGAGCACGGCCGGCGCGCGGACGTTGCGCATTGGCTATCAGAAAGGGCCGCTCAGCCTGCTGAAGGCGCGCGGCACGTTGCAGAGCAGGCTCGCGACACTCGGCGTGACCGTCACGTGGGCCGAGTTTCCGTCGGGGCCGCCGCAGCTCGAGGCGCTGAACGCGGGATCGATCGACTTCGGCGATGTCGGCGAGGCGCCGCCGATCTTTGCGCTCGCAGCCGGCGCGCCGCTCGTCTATTACGCGCAGACGCCGGCCGGCCCCGCGGCCGAGGCGGTGGTGGTCGCGAAGGATTCGCCGGTCAAGACCTTTGCGGACCTGCGCGGCAAGCGCATCGCGCTGGTGAAGGGATCGAACACGCACTTCCTGCTGGTCCGTCTGCTGCAGGCCGCCAAGCTCAACTATGCGGACGTCACGCCGGTCTGGCTGTCGCCGTCCGACGCGCGGGCCGCGTTCGAGAACCGCTCGGTCGATGCGTGGATCATCTGGGATCCGTTTCTCGCGGTGGTCCAGCAGGCGTTCGGCGCGCGCGTCGTCGCGGACGGCACCGGGCTCGTCGAGAATCGCGGCTACTACTTTGCGTCGCGCACATATGCGCAGCGTAATGCCGACGTGCTGGACGCGGCCGTGTCGGAATTGACGGCGGTTCAGCGATGGCTCGATGCGAACCGTGCGCAGGGCGCAGCCGAGTTCTCGAAGCTGTGGGGGATTCCGGAGCCGGCGGTGGCGCTCGCGTTTCGCCGTGCGCGCTTCGGTGTCGAGCCTGTCACGCGCGACACGCTCGCGTATCAACAGCGCATTGCCGATGCGTTCTACCAGGCCGGCGTCCTGCCGAAGCGCGTCGACGTCAGCCAGGCCGCACCGCCCGCGCTTGCGTGAAGGTGCAGCCAGGCAACGGCACAACGGCAGCGCGATATCGTCCGGAATCGGGCACGCGTACGGCCGGCCGCCGCGCCGGGCAGGTCGATCGCGGGCGCGCCCAACGTGTTCGCTGCAAGCAGCATCGCCTTGGGCGCGACCCGCTGCCAAGCGTGCGTCGCGCGCGTGAGGTGCCGGCCTACGGCGCGACGCGGGACAGCGGCACGGCTTCGTCGCGCAGCTTCAGGACATCGCGGCCCGGCGCATCGCCGAAGAGGCGTGCGTATTCGCGGCTGAACTGCGACGCGCTCACATAGCCGACACTGCGGCACGCCTGCCGCGCGTCCATCGCAGACAGGCACATCAGGCGGCGTGCCTCCTGCAGCCGCAGCACCTTCTGGCATTGCAACGGGCTCATCGACGTGACCGCACGGAAGTGGTGATGGAAGGTCGACGGGCTCATGTCCACCTGTCGCGCGAGCGATTCGACCGTCATCGGATCGAGGTAGTGGTCGCGAATCCAGGCGACGGCACGCGAGATGCGCTGCGTCGTCGAATCGCCCTGGCCGATCTGCGCGACACGCGCACCCGACGGACCGCGCAGCAGCCGAATGAGGATCTCGTCGACGATCAGCGGCGCGAGCAGGTCGAGGTCGTCGGGTTGCGCGATCAGTTGCATCAGCCGCACGACGGCATCGACGATTTCAGGCGGTGCATCGTGCGTATCGAGTGCGCCGCAGTCGACGGCCTTCGGCAGCCCGAGCGGAAACACGCGGGGTGTGAGTGCCGCGATCCGGGCCGGGTCGAATTCCAGCTGTGCATAGAGGAACGGCTCGGCCGGGCTCGCGCGCGTCACGCGGCCGGTGACGGGCAGGTCGGCAGTCGCCACCAGCATCCGCGATTCGTCGATCACGTAGGTGTCGTCGCCGACCCGTGTCGATTTCGCGCCTTGCCCGACGATGCTCAGGCACGCGTGGTGCACGCCATGGTTCCAGTGCGGTGGCGACGCGGAGGCGCGCGCGATGCGCATGCCGCGCACCGGGAGCTCGAACGTGCCGTCGTGCGGCGCGTAGGCGGCGATCAGCGCAGCAAGCCGGGCCGTAGGCGACCGAGCGTCGTGATCGGGCGTGATGCGCCGTAGCGGCGGCGTTCGGGCGTCGATTTCCATAGTGCATGAGCGAATGGCGGAGTGGCCGGTGCAAGGTGCGCGGCGGCAATTCCCTGTGGGTGTCCCGGCAGGGGTGCCGGCACGGCGGTCACATCGTACGGCGAGTTGCGTGCACGTGATTGCCCAAACCTGTCGGAAATTAGCCCGATCATCCGGATCTGCACGGCCGGCGACCGCATCGCCCGTCGTTGCACGGTGTGCAGCGCACAAATTCGGAAATTAAGGCAAAACAATCGCAGGATCGGGCAAGCCAATCTCCGGTGGTTTTCATACCATTGCACCTGCTGACAGAAACGTGTTCCAGTGCGCTCGGGTGAGGCGGGCATGACCGTCGCACGACCGGCGGATGCCGCCGGCCGTGCCGTTGAGAACCGCTGGAAAAGACTCAGGACTGCTATTCGAATGTTCATGCATCGGGCCGGCCGAGGCCGGCTTGCGTCCGTTGCATGCCGGCGCGCGTCTGGCGCGAGCGTGCCGACCGACCCGGCGTGGCCGGCGTCGGTGCCGCCGCATTGGCCGGGCCGTTGCATGACGGCGCGCGACGCGGCGACGGGGGCGCGCGTCAAGGCGGTCGACCGCGCAGGGGAATCCGGACAAATGGACCAACTTCAATCGATTCGGGCATTCGTGACGGTGGCAAGGGAAGGCGGGTTTCGCCGGGCGGCAACGCGGCTGCGCGTGTCGACGGCGATGGCGAGCCGGCTGGTCGATGCGCTCGAGACGCGCCTCGGCGCACGCCTGCTTCAACGCAGTACCTGCCACCAGTCGCTGACGGAAATCGGTGAGCTGTATCTCGCGCGCGTCGAGCGGATTCTCGGTGCGATCGACGAGATCGACGGCCGTTTCGTCGCGATGGGCAGCAAGCCGGAAGGCGCGCTGCGCATTGCCGCGCCGGTCGCGTTCGGGCTCAGCCAGTTGAGCGCGTTGCTCGATCGCTTCGTGAACCGGTTTCCTGACGTGCGGCCGACCGTGACGCTGACCGATGCCCATGTCGACCTGACGTCCGAAGACATCGATGTGGCGTTCCTGACCGACGGCATGCCGGTTACCGGTGCGCACGCGCTGCACACGCTGGCCGCGTACGAATCCGTGCGCGTCGCGGCGCCGGGATATGTCGATGCGCACGGCGGCGCGGCTGCGTCGGGCGACTGGCCGGACATCACGGCCGTGCGGCTCGATCTGCCGGCGGCCGGCGATGACGATGCAACTGCGTTTCGACCCGACGCGGCGCCCGGCGGTAGCCCGGGCGTCGGCCATCTCGAGATGGCCCGGCGGTTGGCCGTGGCCGGCATGGGCGCCGCGGTGCTGCCCGCGTATCTCGTCGACGCCGATCTGGCCGCCGGCACGCTGGTGCGCGTGGGACCGGTCTGCCCGCTCGCGCCCGTGACGCTGAAGCTCGCGCATGCGCGCACCGCGCATCTGCCCGCCGCTGCACGGGCATTCATCGAATTCGCCGGCGCCGCGTTCCGGCCCGCGAGCTAGCGGCCCGGTTGGCCGTTGCGGTAACCCGTGCCCTTCGTGGCCGCGGGCTCACGGTTTCTTTTCCACGGAAGCAGTTCGACGAACGAACGCTCCGCAGGGCGCAACGCACGCCCGAAATACGCGGCCGCATCCGCGGCAACAGGAAGCGACAGCATTCCGGCCGCGCGTGCAGGTCACGAGGAGATCTGGTGATTCCCATTGAAGGTCGTCTATTTGTGAGAGGTCGCTCCATGCGCGTCGAACGGGTTCCATACCGCTTAATCACTGCTGCAACGGCTGCCGTTTTCCTGGCCGCGTGCGGGAAAAAAGAGTCGGCACCGCCGCCGCAAACGCCGGAAGTCGGTGTCGTGACCGTCCAGCCGCAGGCCGTGCCGGCGGTCACCGAACTGCCGGGCCGCACCAGCGCGTTTCTCGTTGCACAGGTGCGCGCACGGGTCGACGGCATCGTGCTGCGTCGCGAATTCACCGAAGGCACCGACGTCAAGGCCGGACAGCGCCTCTACAAGATCGATCCGGCGCCGTACATCGCCGCGCTGAACAGTGCGAAGGCGACGCTCGCGAGGGCGCAGGCGAACCTCGTCACGCAGAACGCGCTGGTCGCGCGCTACAAGGTGCTGGTGGCCGCGAACGCGGTCAGCAAGCAGGACTACGACAACGCGGTGGCGACGCAAGGGCAGGCCGCGGCGGACGTCGCAGCCGGCAAGGCGGCGGTCGATACCGCGCAGATCAACCTCGGCTATACCGATGTCGTGTCGCCGGTTGCGGGCCGCGTCGGCATCTCGCAGGTGACGCCGGGCGCATACGTGCAGGCGAGCCAGGCGACGCTGATGTCGACGGTGCAGCAGCTCGACCCGGTGTACGTCGACCTCACGCAGTCGAGCCTCGAAGGCCTGAAGCTGCGTCAGGACGTGCAGAGCGGCAAGCTGAAGACGAACGGCCCGGGCGCCGCGAAGGTGTCGCTGATCCTCGAAGACGGCAAGACCTATGCGGAAGCCGGCAAGCTGCAGTTCTCGGACGTGACGGTCGACCAGACCACCGGCTCGGTGACGATCCGCGCGATCTTCCCGAACCCGGGCAAGGTGCTGCTGCCGGGCATGTTCGTGCGCGCACGGATCGAGGAGGGCGTGAACGAGAACGCCTTCCTGGTGCCGCAGATCGGCGTCACGCATGACCAGAAGGGCCAGGCGATCGCACTGGTCGTGAACGCGGCCAACAAGGTCGAGTCGCGTCCGTTGACGACGGCCGGCACGTACGGCCAGGACTGGATCGTCGAAGGCGGTCTGGAAGCGGGCGACCACGTGATCGTGCAGGGCGTCGACAAGGTGCGCCCGGGTGCGACCGTGAAGACCGTCGCGGCGCAGCTCGCTCCGGCGCCGGACGCTGCGTCCGGCATACCGGCAAGCGCCGCGCCGGCGAGCACCGCCGCCCATGCTGCCCCGCGTTCGACCGCTGCGTCGGCCGCGCAATAACAAGGAGTCCGTTTCATGGCCAAGTTCTTTATCGATCGCCCGATCTTTGCGTGGGTGATCGCGATCGTGCTGATGCTGGCCGGCGTCGCATCGATCTTCAAGATGCCGATCGCGCAGTATCCGACGATCGCACCGCCGACGATCCAGATCCAGGCGAACTATCCGGGCGCTTCCGCGAAGACGGTGGAAGACACGGTGACGCAGGTGATCGAGCAGCAGATGAGCGGTCTCGACAACTTCCTGTACATGTCGTCGACGAGCGATGACTCGGGCAACGCGACGATCACGCTGACCTTCGCGCCGGGCACGAATCCGGACGTCGCGCAGGTGCAGGTGCAGAACAAGCTGTCGCTCGCGACGCCGAACCTGCCGCAGGTCGTGCAGCAGCTCGGCATGCAGGTCACGAAGTCGAGCAGCAACTGGCTGATGTGGTTCGCGTTCAACTCCGAGGACGGCAGCATGTCGAAGGAGGACCTGACGAACTACGTGGCGTCGCACGTGCTCGATCCGTTGAGCCGCGTGAACGGCGTCGGCCAGACGCTGCTGCTCGGTTCGCAGTTCTCGATGCGCATCTGGCTCGACCCGGTCAAGCTGACCAACTACAGCTTCACGCCGATCGACGTGTCGACGGCGATCACGCAGCAGAACGTGCAGATCGCGGGCGGCCAGATCGGCGGCACCCCGGCGAAGCCGGGCACCATGCTGCAGGCGACGATCACCGAATCGACGCTGCTGCGCACGCCCGAGCAGTTCGGCAACATCCTGCTGAAGGTCAACCAGGATGGTTCGCAGGTTCGCCTGAAGGATGTCGGCCGCGCGGCGCTCGGCTCCGAGAACTACACGTTCGACACGAAGTACATGGGGCAGCCGACGGCCGGTCTCGGTATCCAGCTCGCGACCGGCGCGAACGCACTGGCCACCGCGACGGCGCTGCGGGCCAAGGTCCAGGAGCTGTCGAAGTACTTCCCGCACGGTCTCGTCGTCCACTATCCGTACGACACGACGCCGTTCGTGCGCCTGTCGATCGAGGAAGTGGTCAAGACGCTGCTCGAAGGTATCGTGCTCGTGTTCCTCGTGATGTACCTGTTCCTGCAGAACCTGCGGGCGACGATCATCCCGACGATCGCGGTGCCGGTCGTGCTGCTCGGCACGTTCGCGATCATGGGCCTCGCCGGCTTCTCGATCAACACGCTGTCGATGTTCGGTCTCGTGCTCGCGATCGGCCTGCTGGTCGACGATGCGATCGTGGTGGTCGAAAACGTCGAGCGCGTGATGGCGGAAGAGGGCCTGTCACCGAAGGAGGCGACCCGCAAGGCGATGGGCCAGATCACCGGCGCACTCGTCGGCGTGGCGCTCGTGCTGTCGGCGGTGTTCGTGCCGGTGGCATTCTCGGGCGGCTCGGTCGGCGCGATCTATCGTCAGTTCTCGCTGACGATCGTGTCGGCGATGGTGCTGTCGGTGCTCGTTGCGTTGATCCTGACGCCGGCGCTGTGCGCGACGATCCTCAAGCCGATCCCGCAAGGGCATCACGAGGAGAAGAAAGGCTTCTTCGGCTGGTTCAACCGGACTTTCGACCGCAGTCGCGATCGCTATACGAGCGGCGTGAACCACGTGATCCGGTGCTCGGGCCGCTGGCTCGTGATCTACCTGGCCGTGTTCATCGCGGTCGGCGTGATGTTCGTGCGCCTGCCGAAGTCGTTCCTGCCGGACGAGGACCAGGGCTACATGTTCATGATCGTGCAGACGCCGTCCGGCTCCACGCAGGAAACGACCGGCAAGACGCTCGACAACATCAACACGTACCTGACCACCGCCGAGAAGGATGTGGTCGACTCGGTGTTCACGGTCAATGGCTTCAGCTTTGCGGGCCGCGGCCAGAACGCCGGTCTCGTGTTCGTGAAGCTGAAACCGTACGAGCATCGCCAGCGTTCGGACCAGAAGGTGCAGGCGCTGATCGGCCGGACGTTCGCGCACTACTCGCAGTACAAGGACGCGATGGTGATCCCGTTCAACCCGCCGTCGATTCCCGAACTCGGTACGGCTGCCGGCTTCGACTTCGAGCTGACGGACAACGCCGGTCTCGGCCACGAAGCATTGATGGCTGCGCGCGGACAGTTGCTCGGGATGGCCGCGAAGGATCCCGCATTGGCGCTCGTGCGCCCGAACGGCCTGAACGATACGCCGCAGTACAAGGTCGACATCGATCGCGAGAAGGCGAACGCGCTCGGCGTCACGGCCGCCGCGATCGACCAGACGTTCTCGATTGCGTGGGCGTCGCAGTACGTGAACAACTTCCTGGATACGGACGGCCGGATCAAGAAGGTGTACGTGCAGTCGGACGCGCCGTTCCGGATGACGCCGGAAGACCTGAACATCTGGTACGTGCGCAACAGCGCGGGTGGCATGGTGCCGTTCAGCGCGTTCGCGACCGGCCACTGGAGCTACGGTTCGCCGAAGCTCGAACGCTACAACGGCGTGTCGTCGATCGAGATCCAGGGGCAGGCGGCGGAGGGCAAGTCGACCGGCCAGGCGATGGCGGCGATGGAAGCGCTCGCGAGCAAGCTGCCGGAAGGTATCGGCTACTCGTGGACGGGCCTGTCGTTCCAGGAGATCCAGTCCGGCTCGCAGGCGCCGATCCTGTATGCAATCTCGATCCTCGTCGTGTTCCTGTGTCTCGCGGCGCTGTATGAAAGCTGGTCGATCCCGTTCTCGGTGATCATGGTGGTGCCGCTCGGCGTGGTCGGCGCGCTGCTCGCGACGATGCTGCGCGGCCTCGAGAACGACGTGTTCTTCCAGGTCGGCCTGCTGACTACCGTGGGCCTGTCCGCGAAGAACGCGATCCTGATCGTCGAGTTCGCACGCGAGCTGCAGGCGGGCGGGAACATGGGGCCGGTGCGCGCGGCGATCGAGGCGGCACGCCTGCGGCTGCGTCCGATCCTGATGACGTCGCTCGCGTTCATGCTGGGCGTGCTGCCGCTTGCGATCAGCAACGGCGCGGGCTCGGCCAGCCAGCATGCGATCGGCACGGGCGTGATCGGCGGGATGATCACGGCGACGTTCCTCGCGATTTTCATGATCCCGATGTTCTTCGTGCGAGTTCGCGCGATCTTCAGCGGCGAGACGGAAAACGTCGACGACGCATGGCGTCTCGTGCAGGGCGACCTGCAGCGCGGTCACGACGCACACGATTCGAAGGGGCAGTAACGATGCAAAAACACGCTTTGACTGCAATCGCGGTCGCGCTCTTTGCCACGGGCTGCACGATGGCGCCGCATTACAAGCGGCCCGATGCGCCCGTCGCGCAGGCGTACCCGGCCGGCGGCGTCTACGCGACGCAGCCGGGTGCGGCCGGCGCGCGCAGCGCGAACGGGCAAGCTGCGACCGCCATCGGCTGGCGCGAGTTCTTCGTCGATCCGCGCCTGCAGCGGCTGATCGAGATCGCGCTGAACAACAACCGCGACCTGCGCGTGTCGGTGCTGAACATCGAGGCGGCGCGCGCGCAGTACCAGATCACGCGCGCGGGGTTGTTCCCGACGCTCGACGGCACGGGCACCGGCAACATCCAGCGTGTGCCGCAGGGCCTGTCGACGACGGGCGCGCCGTACATCTCGCGTGCCTACAACGTCGGCCTTTCGGCGTCGTGGGAACTCGACCTGTTCGGCCGCGTGCAGAGCCTGAAGGACCAGGCGCTCGCGCAGTACCTGTCGACGTCGTATGCACGGCAGGCGTCGGAGATCTCGCTGGTGTCGCAGGTGGCTGACCAGTACCTGACGCTGCTGTCGACCGACGACCTGCTGAAGGTCACCGAGAACACGCTGAAGACGGCGCAGGACTCGTACAACCTGACGAAGCTGCAGTTCGACAACGGCACGGGCTCCGAGCTCGAACTGCGTCAGGCGCAGACGGTGGTCGAGACGGCGCTTGCAAACCAGCAGGCTCAGGCACGCGCCCGCGCGCAGGCGCTGAACGCACTGGTGCTGCTGATCGGCGAGCCGCTGCCGGACGATCTGCCGGCCGGCATGCCGCTCGACGCGCAGAACCTGCTGACGGATGTGCCGGCAGGCCTGCCGTCGGATCTGCTGACGCGTCGTCCGGACGTGATGCAGGCCGAGCAGACGCTGTTGGCCGCGAACGCGAACATCGGTGCGGCCCGCGCGGCGTTCTTCCCGAAGATCTCGCTGACGGGTGCGTTCGGCACCGGGAGCCCGACGCTCGGCGGCCTGTTCAAGGCCGGTACGGCCGCATGGTCGTTTGCGCCGCAGATCACGATGCCGATCTTCGAAGGCGGGCAGAACATCGCGAACCTGAACCTTGCGCACGTGCAGAAGCGCATCGAGATCGCGAACTACGAGAAGGCGATCCAGTCGGCGTTCCGCGAAGTATCGGACGGCCTCGCCGCGCGCGGCACGTACGACCAGCAGATCGCGGCACTGGAGCGCAACGAGCACGCGCAGCAGCGTCGTTTCGACCTGTCGGATCTGCGTTACAAGAACGGTGTCGACAGCTACCTGTCGGTGCTGACCGCGCAGACGGATCTGTACTCGGCGCAGCAGACGCTGATCAGTGCGCGTCTGGCACGCTGGACGAACCTGGTCGACCTGTACCGCGCACTGGGTGGCGGCTGGATCCAGCGCGCAGGCGAAACGCCGCGCGCGCCGGATACGCCGGCCGACTACGACAAGGCGGCCGCTTCGGTGCCTGCGTCGGCAACCGCGACGAACGGGTAAGCACGACAAAGGGCAGGGTCAAGCTATTGCCCCTGTTCGCAGAGCCTGCTCTACGCGAAAACGAAAACGCCACGAACGAAAGTCCGTGGCGTTTCTTTTTACGCAGCCGCCCGCGTTGGAAGCGGCGTTACGTTACCCCTGCTTTTCCCAAAGCGTACGGCCGAAGAACGTCAGCGTGCGATCCCATGCGATTTGCGACCACACCGGATCGAACTGCGTGCCGGCGATGCGGCCGGGGCCGACGGCCGTTTCGTTCGCGAACGCATGATGTGCGAGATAGCGATGAAATTCGAGAGCGACCTTCGCATCGGTCAGCTTCTTCTCGAGCGCATCGACCTGGTCGATCGTAAAGAAAGCGTCCTGCGTGCCCCAGTGGCCCATCAGCGGCACCTTGAGTTTCGCCGGATCGATGTAGTCGAGCGGCGGCAGCCCGTACCACGTGACGCCCGCGTCCGCATCGGCGAACTGCAGCGACAGCAGCGTGAGTGCGCCGCCCATGCAGTAACCCGTCACACCGACGCGCGAGGCGAGCGTCTTCAGGTACGTCACGGCGCCCGGAATGTCCTGTGAGGCCGCGTCGCCGAAATCGAGCCCGGTCATCAGGTGGTGCGCTTCCTCTTCCTCGACCGTCGACTTGCCGCGATACAGGTCGGGCACGAGCGCGAAGTAGCCGCAGCGCGCGAGGCGATCCGCGACGCCGCGGATCTGGTCGTTCAGCCCCCACCACTCCTGGATGACGACGACCGCGGGCGCGCCTTCGGTCTTGGCCGGCGTGGCGAGATAGCCTTGCAGTTCCTGGCCGTCCGGGCGTCGAAACGTGATCATGGAACCGGATGTTTGAGACATGAAACCGCTCCTTTTCGAAAAATGCGATGAGTGCGGCATCGGGGCCGGCCTACGGGCGCGGCGACGATCGGGCAAGCCGGGCGTCGTGGTTCCGCTCGCGTTCGTTTCGGCCGGCGCCGACCACGCGGCCATTCTATGCGCAAACACCGGCGGCCGGCGTGAACGGCGCTGTGCGGCATGTGGTCCGCAAGATCGCATCGAGCGACGCGCGCGATCCGTTCCGGGAGCGGACGACCGGTAAACGAAACACCCCGCTCCCGTTCATCGGGGCGGGGTGTTTCGTTTACCGGTCGCGTATCGGAATACGCAGGCGCGTGTCCGGCTTACTGGCCGAAATACACGGAGTCGCGGCCTTCCTGCTTGACCGCGATCGCGCGACCGGCGCGTACGCCGGCGGCGGCTTGCGCGCCATAGCCGGTTTCATCGGCGTTCGTCACGCGGGCCTGTGCGGTCTGCAGCGCGCGCGGGTAGTACGGATCGGAGACTTCGGGCTTGTAGCCGGCCTGTTCGAGCTGGACGAGTTCCGCGCGCACCTCGGCACGCGTCAGCTGACCCGACGGGTTCGATTGTGCGAATGCACCGTACGAGGCGGACAGGGCGGTTGCGGCGGCGACAGCGTAGATGAACGACTTCATGATGACCTCCGGTTTCATTGATTTCGCGCTTCGCTTGTTGCGTTCAGCGGTTGATTGCATCGTAGCGATCACGTTACCGGTCGGAAATACGCGTTCCAGCGAATAATTATTGCAACTGGGTAAACGATCTGCGCGGGCGGGTGTTTTTGTCTGATGATTGCATGGCTGTCCCGGCTTGATAGAGACCTCGAACGAGGCTTCCAGTCGGGCGATGTCGTCGATCGGCCCATGTTCGAACAACGATCAGTTAGATCGTATTCCGAAGTATTTGAACAGGGAGGTTGACACGTATCGCGCGCAAACTGCCGCGTCACTCGGTCAGGACCGCCTGCCGCTTCCTGTATTCGGCCGGCGTGATTCCGACGTGCCGGGTGAACGACCGCCTGAGCGTATCGACATTCGCGAAGCCGCATTTTGCGGCGACCTGCTTCGGCGTGTCGTGGCCGTTCTCGAGCAAGTGGCGGGCGGCCGAAATGCGGGCCGCCTCGACCCATGCGGCGGGCGTCATGCCGACTTCCGCGCGGAACAGCCGTGCGAAGTGGCGCGGGCTCATGCCTGCATGCTTCGCCATCTCCGCCACCGAATGCTCGAGTTCCGGATTCGCCGCGATCCAGCGCTGGACCTCCTGCAGTACCGAACGCCCGGCGGGGCGTGCCTCGCCCTTGCGGCTGAACTGGAGTTGCCCGCCCGGGCGTTTGAAGAACATGACCAGTTGCGCGGCGACGCGCCGCGCGATCTCGCGGCCGAGATCTTCCTCGACCAGCGCGAGCGCGAGATCGAGCCCGGCCGTGACGCCGGCGCCGGTGCGCAGTTTGCCGTCGCGCACGTACAGCGCGTCCGCGTCGACGGCGAGCGACGGATAGGCTTCGGCAAGCGCGTCGGCCGCAGCCCAGTGCGTGGTCAGGTGACGCCCTTTCAGCAGGCCGGTGGCCGCGAGGATGAACGCGCCGGTGCAGATCGAGCCGTAGCGCTTGCTCTGCACGGCCGCCGCGCGCAGCCACGCGAGCACGTCGGTGCGCAGTGCGATCCGGCCGGCGCTCGGCGCGCCGGCGACCAGCAGCGTGTCGATGCGCTCAGGAATGTCGGGAACGATCCAGTCGGGCAGCAGCTGCGCACCGGACGAACTGCGGATCGGGCCGGACTCGCTTGCAATGATCCGCAACGTATAGAACGGCTTCCCGCATTCGGCGTTCGCTTGCGCGAAGACGTCGAGCGGTGCGGATACATCGAGCAGTTGAACGCCAGGAACGGCGAAAATTCCCACGACCTTGGGCATGATCGATTGCGTGTTGTGTGGAACGTGACGGATCGCAGTATAGAGGCGCCAGCGGTGCATGGGGCGGGCGGCGGCCCCTGTTTCAGGCGTTCCTTTTGCCGCGCGGCACCGTGTCCGTCCGCCGCGCAAAATGGCAGGATTTGACGTAACACGACTATTGAAGCCAGCTATCGGACTCCGGAGAATCAGGGGTGTTTTCAATGGAGGTCGATCATGACTGAGAACGTTGCAGGCATCACCATTCCTGATAGCCAACTGACGCGCGAGATCACCGAGCTCGTTCGCGATACCGCGTCTCCTTTGCTGTTCCATCATTCCAGCCGCGTCTTCTATTTCGCGGCGCTCGCGGGCCAGCGGCGCGGGCTCAAATACGATCCCGAGCTGCTCTACTGCGGCTGCATGTTCCATGACATGGGGCTCACGCACAAACACAGCAGCGCGTGCGAGCGCTTCGAGGTGGACGGTGCCAACGCCGCCCGCGATTTCCTGAAGGGCAAGGGCATCTCGCAGCAGGATATCGATGTCGTCTGGACTTCGATCGCACTGCATACGACGCCGGGCATTCCGCAGCACATGCATCCGGTCATCGCGCTCGTTACCGCAGGCGTCGAGATGGACGTGCTGGGCCTGACGTATCCGGAATACAGCGACGTCGAGCGTGAGGCCGTCGTTCGTGCGCATCCGCGTACGCCGCACTTCAAGGAAGACATCATCCAGGCGTTCTACGACGGGATCAAGCACAAGCCCGACACGACGTTCGGCAACGTGAAGGCCGACGTGCTTGCAGACAAGGATCCGCATTTTCACGCCGGCAATTTCTGCAGCGTGATCAGGTCGTCCGCGTGGGCCGGCTGATGGTAGGGGGCACGATTCCAGGTATTGAGCGGGGATCGTGCGCGCAACGTTAAGCGTGGATCATAAATTGATCAGGAGTGCGATCATGTATGGAAAATTGCACGATCGAACGCGCGCCCGCGGGCCCACGCGAACGGCGCGACGGTCGGCGACAAGGCCAACATCCAGACGGCCGGCCCGGGCGCCCCAGCGCAGTTGCAGGACGTCTGGCTGATCGCACAGTGATCCCGGGTGCGGCACGTGCATGCGAAGGGTGCCGGCGCGTACGGCGCGTTTGCCGTGACGCACGACTTCGGCTGATACACGAGGGCGGAAATCTTCTCGGCATTCGACAATCGACAATCGGCAAGCAGACGCCCTTGTCCGTACGCTTTTCGACAGTCACCGGCGGACGTGGTGCGGCAGGCGCTGTTGGACAACTGCGCGTGTCAGATCGCCGGGATGTCGCAAGACATCCTTCAGCGGCAAATCGATAACTGTGCGAAGTCCGGGCCGGCTGATGGCGTGGGAATCGCCGCGTCACGGGCGCGGCTGGCGCAGTCATCGAAGCAAGCAAGCGAAGCGGGCTGCCGGTGCGGCATCAGTCGCATCGACGGAAAAAGGTACCCATTTATGGGGGCGTGATTCGCTGCGCCGCCAGAGTTTCAACCGATACGAGTGTTCCAATGGCATCCACGCTTCACGACGTACCCGACAGCCCCGGTGTCGGCGTGTGCTTGACGTTGTTCGACGATGTCTGCAAGGGGGGCGGACGAACGGCCGGCGAGGTCTCGCACTGGGTGTTCATGAACGACGACGAGAAACGTGCGATATGGGAACGCAGCCGGCGTGAGGGCACGGCGATGCGTTTCCGTCGTGACGGAAGGTGAATCGCCGGGAGCGGTGTTCGGGGTGACGGAGGCCGCGCTGACGAACCTATCCTTGTCCTGATCGAGCCGCTCGGCCTTGTCCGGAAGGATGGGGCGGCGGAATGGGAGCGAATGAAACCAGTATAAAAAGTTGTTACGTGACAACCGTACGATATTCTTCCGTACTTTATATACTGAAAGATTGCACCCACTCACCCAGGCGAATCGAAGATTCGCGACCACAGCAACATGCGTCCAGACGGGCGAGTCACGCCTGCCATCCGCCTCCCGCACGTTCCCGGCAAAACGCCTATAATAGTTGGGCAAATTGCCGGGAGAGGTCATGAGCACGATTGCTTTTCATCCTTCGGGCGTCGCGCATCCGCGTCAGGCCGAATTCACGATTCTCGAGCAGCTGCTGGCGATCCCCGTCCGATCGGGGGCCGATCTTGCCGAGCTGGCGAGCGCACGCGTCGACGTCTCGGTGATCGACCGGCTGTCCGAGCGCGGGCTGAAATCGGACGAGCTGGCCTTCATCATTCCGCGCCGCACGCTGAGCCATCGTCGCCAGGCGCACGAACGCCTGTCGCCGGAGGAATCCGACAAGGCGATCCGTCTCGCGCGCATCGTCGCGCAGGCGACGGCCACGTTCGGCGACCAGGACAAGGCGATGGCATGGCTGCGCAACGGGCTCCAGCGCTTCGGCGGCCGCACGTCGCTCGACATGGCGAGCACCGAGCATGGCGCGCGGCTCGTCGAGGAAGTCCTCACGCAGATCGACGAGGGGTACTTCGCTTGACGACGCTGTGGCGGATCAGCAATTTCGCCGACCTGAAAGGCATCGGCGGGTTGCGCGCCGGCGGGCGCTGGCATTTTGCCGGGCAGCCCGTCGTGTATCTCGCCGAGCATCCGGCGCTCGCGCTGCTCGAGACGCTCGTTCATTTCGAAATCGCCACGGTCGCGCAATTGCCGAGCGGATACCAGTTGCTTCGCATCGAGGTGGCCGATTCGGTCGATATCGCCGAAATCGCGGAGGGCGACGCGCCGGATGACTGGCGAACCAACGTCGACTGGACCCGCAGCGCCGGCACCGAGTGGCTGCACACGCAGCCGAGCGCGCTGCTGCGCGTGCCGAGCGTCGTCGTGCCGCACGCGCACAACTTCCTGCTGAATCCGCTGCATCCCGCCGCTTCCGCGGCCCATATCGCGGAAGTCATGCAATCCCCGTACGACACCCGGATTCTGCGGCTGATCGAGTCGAAGCCAGACAAATAACCGGACGGCACGCGGCGGTCCGTGCCGAGCGCGGGATCAGCGCTCGCGTGCGGCGCGATCCGCGGCCGCGTCGGGCGACAGCGTCTGCCGGATGCGCGTAACAGTTCGCGTACTGACGAGACCGAGCATCGCACTGACGTCGGCATGCGCGTGGCCGGCGAGCAACTGGCGGCGCGCATACGTATTCCGCAGCACGCGCGGGCTCATGTCCGCCGCGTGGAAGCCGATCGCGGTCAGCGCGTCGCGCACCACGAGCAGCAGGAACATATCGTTCATCGCACCACCGCCGCGCGGCGCGGGAAACAGCAACGCGGATGCCGGCGCGCCTGCCGAGCGCGCGCGCCAGGTACCGAGCGGCGCCAGCGCGAATTCGGCGAGCGCGATCCGGCGTGCCGGCCGTGCGCGATCGCGCGGCACGGATAGCGCAGGCGGCCGCGCGTCGAGATCGGGCGCGTCGTGCGTCGCCGCGCGTATCTCGGCCGACGTGATGCCGCTCGCAAGCAGCAACGCGACGATCGCGCGATTCCGGCAGTCGGCCGGCATGTCGCCCGGTCGCGGCTGCACATGGCGCTGCAGCGCCGCGTCGGCATCGGGCGACAGGTAGCACGGCTCGGGCTCGCCGTCCGGCCAGGCGAGATCGCGCGTCGTCCGGCCGGCCGGATGGATCGTGCGCACGCCGGCTTCGACCAGATGCCGGCCCAGCCGGTCGATCAGCTTCGCGTAGCGCACGCGGGTCGACGTGCCGGGCGCGCAGGTGCGCTCGAGTTCCGCCAGGAAGGCCGCGACGTGGTCGGGCCCGAACGTGGCCAGCGACACGCGTTGTGCGATCAGATGGCGCAGGAACCGTTCGAACATCGCGACGTGCTGCACGACCGATCGCGGTGCGAACGGCCGGCGGTCCGCGCCGGTCGCGGCGGTTTCCTGCCACGCGCGGAAGGCGCCGACGGGGTCGTGAATCCAGCGATTCGTGTCCATGCACGAGTTATAGCCGGACGCGGTCACGCCGGCAATCGTCCCGATGCCTTTCCGGCCGCCCGGCCCGATGCAGGCTGTGCGTCAGTGCGCGACACGCGTGTCGTCGATACTGTCGTTGTTCATCGTCAGGTAGACGA
This sequence comes from Burkholderia sp. Ac-20344, assembly GCF_017104975.1. Classification (NCBI taxonomy): domain Bacteria; kingdom Pseudomonadati; phylum Pseudomonadota; class Betaproteobacteria; order Burkholderiales; family Burkholderiaceae; genus Burkholderia; species Burkholderia sp. Ac-20344. The sequence goes on along the minus strand of NZ_JAAGPP010000058.1, from coordinate 10,277 downwards.
GCACGAGCAGCAGCGTGATGAAGAAGCGGAACGCGTCCGGCACGCCGTTCCATTGCTTCGACATCCACATGCCGAACCACTCGCCGCCGACCGACATGAAGGCGACCTGCCACGTGAGGAAGCCGAGCGTCAGGCCGGCGATCGCATACGTCTTGGCCGCGCGGAACGCAGTATCGCCGTCGCGCCGCGCGCGCAGCAGACGGATTCCGCCGATCCAGCACAGCACGGCCGTCAGCGTTTCCATCGAGATGATGCCGATATAGCCGGCGTGATGAACCCACGTCGTGCCGATCGCGCGATACATGATCCCGTTGCCGGGGAACGTCGTGTCCATCAGGAACACGTGATGCACGAATGCGAAATTCGTCGCGTAGTCGGTGATGTTCCCGAACGCGACGAGCGATGCGAAAAAGGCCATGGCAAGCACCATGGCTGCCTTGGAAAGACGAACAATCATCGTGGACTCCGAAATGAATGAGCAGGAGAAAGCGCGACAAAAGCGCGACCGCGCGGCGATCAGCCGGCGTTCGGGGCGATACCTGCGCGAGTGTATCCGGCGGGGCCGGCGGTTTGCGTGCGTGGCACGGCGGCGCGGAGATCGGGACTGGAAAACCTGAAGCCGGGGCGGCGTCGAGGAGACGCACGCGCCGGCTGGATCGAGTGCCCGCGCCAGGAGGGAGCGGCGATTGTCGGTCGAACCGCGGGTGTCGTCAAGCAAGCGCCGTCGGGCAGCAAAATAAGGACGTCGCGACTTAACGACATCGGTCACGCAAGCGCATCGCACTGCGATGCAGTGCAACACGCGAACCCGCACGCAACGTCCGGTCGCAATACGTCATTCCCTTATTGCGAAAAAAATTGTGTTCATGGGACTATCGAACGCGTTGCCGGCGCACCGAGGGGGCGCAGGCAGCGTGATGTCCATCGCAACGACCCACAAGAACATCGGCTGACAATGAACAGAACAGCGATTTTTCCGTATGCGTCCGCGTTGCTCGCGGCGGCCCTGTTGACGGCATGCGGCGGCGACGTCGAGAACGAAGCAGGCCGCACGCCGGCACCTTCTACCGACGCGAGCTGCCTCGCGGTCGACAACAGCGGCGCGACGGTCGTGGTGGGCTCGAACCAGCCGGGCGACCCGTCGCTGCCGGAAGCGTCGTCGGGCTATCGCACCGGGATGAAGCCGGTCTATGCGAAGACCTATCTGGTGGCCACGTCGAACGCGTACGCGAGCGCGGCCGGTTGCGCGGTGCTGAAGAAAGGCGGCACGGCCGCCGACGCGGCGGTTGCCGTGCAGGCCGTGCTCGGCCTGACCGTGCCCGAAGCGACGGGGCTCGGGTCGGGCGGCGTGCTGCTCTACTACGACGCGCGCGGCAAGACGCTGCAGGCGTACGACGGCCGGGAAACCGCGCCGGCCGCCGCGACGGAGAACTACCTGCGCTACGTCGACGACGCGACCGACCACTCCGTGCCGTTGCCGAACGCACGCGCGAGCGGCCGCTCGATCGGCACGATCGGCGTGCCGAGGCTCATCGAGGCGCTGCAGCAGGATCACGGCCGGCTGCCGTGGCAGAACCTGTTCGGCGATGCGATCACGCTCGCGACCAACGGCTTTCCGATCGGTGGCCGGCTCGCCGACGCGATCGCGGCGAACGCCGCGAACCTGAAACGCGACCCCGAGGCCGCCGCGTATTTCCTGAACGCCGACGGTTCGCCGAAGACGCTCGGCACCGTCCTGAAGAATCCCGCGTATGCACACACGTTGACGCTGATGGCGCAGTCGGGCGCGAACGCGCTGTACACCGGGCAGATCGCGCAGGACATCGTTGCGAAGATCGCGACGACGAAGGGCGCGGACGGCTCGACGCTCACGCCGGGCAAGACGACCGTCGCGGATCTGGCCGCGTACCAGGCGAAGCGCCGCGATCCCGTGTGCACGACCTATCGCAGCTACTGGGTGTGCGGAATGCCGCCGCCGTCGTCGGGCGGCATCGCGGTCGCGTCGGCGCTCGGCATTCTCGAGAATTACGACCTGAAGTCGCTGAAGCCGACGGCGATCGATCTCGAAGGCGGCAAGCCGACCGTCGCGGGCGTGCACCTCGTCACCGAGGCCGAACGCCTTGCGTATGCCGACCGCGACAAGTACGTGGCCGATACGGATTTCGTGCCGCTGCCGGGCGGCACGTGGAACACGCTGCTGAACAAGCCGTACCTGAAATCGCGCGCGGCGCTGATCGACACGACCAAGAGCATGGGCACCGCACAGCCCGGCAATCTCGGCGCGGTGCCGCTTGGCGTCGACACGACGCTGATCGAGCACGGCACGAACCAGTTCACGATCGTCGACGGCGACGGCAACGTGCTGAGCGCGACGACCACGGTCGAATCGAGCATGGGCTCGTTCCACATGACCAACGGCTTCCTGCTGAACAACCAGTTGACCGATTTTTCCGCGAACCCGGTCGATAGCGCGGGCAATCCGGTGGCCAACCGTCTGCAACCGGGCAAGCGGCCGCGTAGCTCGATGGCGCCGACGATCGTGTTCGGGCAGGCCGCGGACGGTTCGCGCGGCGATTTCGTGATGGCGACCGGTTCGCCGGGCGGCGGCACGATTCCGCAATACGTGGTCAAGACGCTCGTCGGCGCGCTCGACTGGGGCCTCGATGCGCAGCAGTCCGCGGGGCTCGTCGACTTCGGTGCGAGCAACAGCCCGACGACCACGATCGGCGGCGAGCATCCGAACGTCAACACGGCGAACAACGGGGCGAACGATCCGCTGATCACGGGGCTGCTCGCGCTCGGGCACAAGGTGTCGACGTCCGCGCAGGCGAGCGGCGTCAACACGGTGATGCGCGTGACGGTCGGCCAGTCGCCCGCGTTGCAGGGCGGTACCGATCCGCGGCGTGAAGGCGTCGTGCTCGGCGATACGTTCCGGCCGTAACCGGGCGGAACGCACGCGGCCCCGAACTCCCCGTATTCACCCACGGGCGGTCGGGGCCGCGCATCGCGAAGGCGTCGCCATGACGAACGCGCATCTGCTTGAAATGGACGCCATCCTGTCGGTACCGGGCTTTTTCGATTTCCTCGGAGACCTCGATTGCGACCGCGCGCTCGACAGTCGCGATGCCGAGCCGTTCGATGCACAGTGGATGGCATCGTTCGACGAAATCGACGGCGATCCGGGTGCAGCGGCCGACCGGCCGGCCGTGGACGCGCTGAGGGAAAAGGCGTTCAAGCTCGCGTTCGGTGCATCGGGGAACGCCGCTGTTGCAGCGTGCGTGTCCGACGACATCGAGCTGATCGCGAGAAGCCGGTTGTCGGGCTGCGCTGATGGCTGGCCCACACGCATCCTTTGGAATGCTTATGGAAGCGGCCGGTTTCCCTGCTAGCCGTTTTGCCGGCCTGGTTCCCGATCCGTGGCGATCGGCCGCGTCACCGTCGCGGAATGCTCCGCGCGGCACGCCACCACGCTCATCCCGTCCGTCGGCACATACCGTCCCGATTCCGCCGCGAGTCCCCGATTGTCAAACACTGTGAGTCAATCGTCAGCATTTGCAACGGAAGTAACAGTCCCCGCAAATCAATCGTTTTGCGCGTCCGCGCCGCTACATTAGCTCCACCTGCCGCACGTCGCGGCGAGGCATGCGACAAGCCGCACGAAGGCGGCCCGCAGCAACAACGTCTTTGGGGAGAATGACCATGAACACGATTCGTACGATTCTGGTGGGTGCTGCACTGACGGCGATGGCGACTTCGGCTGCGTTTGCACAGACGGCCCAGACCGGTGCCCAGGGTTCCGCAGGTGTCGGCGCGCAGGTCCAGACGCCGCTGCTCGGCGGCGGCGTGGGCGTGCAGGCTGGCGCCGGCGCGAATGCGGCAGGCTCGGGTTCGGGCGCGGGCAATGTCGTGGGCGGCGCGCTGAACGGCGTCGGCAAGACGGTCGGCGGCGTCGGCTCGGCAGCCGGCAACGCGGTCGGCGGTGCGACGCAGGCGGTCGGTTCGGCAGCGGGCACGGCGAAGGATGCCGCCGCATCGGCCGTCCACTCGACGAAAGCGCACGTGAAGCACGTCGCAGGCACGGCGAAGAGCCACGCGCAAGGCGCGGTGTCGACGGCAGGCGACGTCGCCGCAGGCGCGAAGGCTAAGGCCGGTGAGGCGCTCGAAGGCGCGACGAACTCGGTGCAGGGCGGCGCATCGGTCGGCGTGAAGGGTTCGGCGTCGGCACAAGGCGGCGCGCTGTAAGCGTCACACTTCCCGTCACGGCCCGGCCCGCTTCGTTGCGGGCCGGGCTTTTTCTATTGGCGCGCGCGGCGCGCCGTTCATCCCATCCTCGATACAGGGATGCGTCGAATGCGTCGACGTTCGCCACCGATCCGGCGACGCGACGCGCACGGGCGCCTTGCCTGATGCCCGCCGGCACGGGCCCGCAACGGGCGGCGTGCGCACGCTCTGCCCCCTGCCCATTGCCCGCCCGCCATGCTTAAATAGCGGGGCTCCCGGTTGCCGGGCCGCCGCGATTGCGGCGCCGGCCGATACGGGCCAGCATGTCCGATCGACATCGTGACGACAGACGACACCAAAACGCCGTTCCGGCCAGCCCGGCGCGGCCCGATAACATTCCGAGGCCTCACGTCATGACCCTCCTGTTCCGCCTTCTCGCGCTCGCCTGCGCGCTCTGGCTGGCCGCCTGCGCAGCACCGCCCCCGCCGTCCGCCAGCGCTGGCGCGCCCGCCGCCGCACCGGACGCCAGCGAACGCCGCGGGCTCGGCACTGCGTGGGGCGAGTCGGTGCGATCCGAAACCCGCCATGTCGATTTCGAACGCGCGGATCCGGCGAAGCCGACGGATCTCGCGTCGGTCTACTACAACGATGCGTTGCCCGGCCGTCCTCCCGCGTCCCAGGTTCGCCGGTTGCCGACCCGCGTCGCGCTCGCCAACGGCGACATCGCGCTGTCGTTCACGGACGAAAAGGGCGCGCCGCTGCGTCTCGCGCGCAGCGACGGCCGCTGGCACATGGCGGGCGTCGAAGGTTCGCGCTACATGATCGTGCTGCGCAACCAGGGGCGCCGCACATTCGAGGTCGTGTCGAGCGTCGACGGGCTCGACGTGCTGTCGGGGCGGCCGGGCAGCTATACGAACGGCGGCTACGTGCTGTATCCGGGCCGCACGCTGACGATCGAGGGCTTCCGCAAGAGCCGCGACGAAGTCGCCGCGTTCCGCTTCGCGGCTGTGCCCGACAGCTATGTCGCGAACTCGAAGTACGGCGATGCCGCGAACGTGGGCGTGATCGGCGTCGCGCTGTTCGCGCAAAAGGAGAACGAGGAAGCGCTGCGCCGCAACGCGAATCCGTTCCCCGGCAATGACAACGGCTATGCACCGCCGCCGGTACCGCGCGGCGAGTGACGGCACGTCGTGGATCGGTCGCGTGCGTGGCGACGAACGATGCACGCGGCGCGATCCTGAATCGGGGCTGCCGGAGCGGCATGCCGGCGTATGCGATGCGCTTCACGACAATCCTGCGCGATTCATGCGGACACGAATCAGCCCGACGAAATCGATCGCGTTGAAGCTCGTGGCGCTGGCGCTGCTGGCCTCGAATGCCGCCGTTGCCTTCGCCGAAACGCCGGCGCCCGAATCGGTGCGGCTCGCCAACGGACACGAGATCGAATGGACGCGCCCGAGGTTGGTCGAGTTCGATGCAGCGCGCCACACGAAATCGGCGCTGAGCGTGCCGGCCGCGTTTCGCCGCGCGTTGGCCGATGCATCGAGCGTTGCGTTCCCTTCGGACCGATCGAAGCGGATCGACGGCAACGACTACCTGCTGGTCGTCGCCAACCGCTCATCGAACACCCGTCCGACCGGGTATTGCGGCGCGGGCGAAGAAGGGGCGCTGTACGTGCTGCAACTGCGCGGCGCCCGTGCGGTGCCGCGTTTCTCGCTGCCGGTTCAAAGCTGCCTCGACTCCGTTTCGCTCGAAACCGATGGTGGAGCGCAATCGCCCTACCTGGCGATCGCGTGGCGCGACGGCCCGGCCGGCATCGACATCCGGTGGGAATATCGCGCGCACGGCGGTGCAACGCATCGTTTCTATCGTTTCGCGAACGGCACGTTTGTCGAGGCCGAGGTTCCGCAGTAGCACGGCCTTGCCGCGGTACGATGGCCGTTCGAATGCGCATTGCGTGCTGTCCCACCATCCGGTCCGACGGAGAGCCTCATGTCGTTACCCGCTTTCAGGTACCATCCCGACCCGCTGGCAACGGGCAGCGTGGTTCGTTCGGACGCGCGTTGCGTGTGTTGCGGCGATGCACGCGGTTACGTGTACGCCGGCCCCGTGTACGCGGTCGACGAGTATGAGCAATGCATCTGCCCGTGGTGCATCGCCGATGGCTCGGCGCACGCGCGGCTCGATGCAGCTTTTACCGATACGTACGGCATCGGCGGCGGCGAATGGGACGAAGTGCCCGACGCGGTCGTCGACGAAATCGCATGCCGCACGCCGGGCTTTCAGGGCTGGCAGCAGGAACGGTGGTGGACGCATTGCGGCGATGGCGCGCAGTTCATCGGCCGTGCGGGCGCCTGCGAACTGACCGCGCTCGGCCCGCGGGCCGTCGCGTCGATTCGGGAATCGACCGGACTCGACGAGGGCGCCGAGTGGAAGCGTTTCTTCGCCGCACTCGACAAGGACGGCTCGCCGACAGCGTATATGTTTCGCTGCATCCATTGCGGTGAACTCGGCGGCTACCAGGATTGCGACTGATGGCCTGGCTGGCGGCATCGCGCGGCGATCGCAGGCCCCATCGTCATGAAACAGAGGAATCTTCGTGAAGTTCATCCACGCGGCAGACATACACCTTGACAGCCCGCTGCACGGCCTGAGCGCGTATTCGGACGCGCCGGCCGCGCAGTTGCGCAACGCGTCGCGCGAGGCGCTGCGGCAACTCGTGGATCGTGCGATCGAAGAGGAAGTCGCGTTCCTCGTGATCGCCGGCGACCTGTACGACGGCGACTGGAAGGACCACAACACGGGCATCTTCTTCGGCCAGCAGATGGGACGCCTGCGCAAGGCCGGCATCCGCGCGTTCGTCCTCGGCGGCAACCACGATGCCGAAAGCGAGATGACGAAGAAGCTGACGCTGCCCGACAACGTCACCGTGTTCGGCCACCGCAAGGCGGAAACCTACAAGCTGCCTGAATTCGACGTCGCGCTGCACGGGCAGAGCTTCAAGGACAAGGCCGTCGTCGACAATCTCGCGATCGGTTATCCGGACCCAGTACCCGGTTACTACAACATCGGCGTGCTGCACACGGCACTCGAAGGCTATGCGGCGCACGCGAACTATGCGCCGTGCACGCTCGCCGAACTGCACGCGAAAGGCTACGACTACTGGGCGCTCGGCCACGTGCACGAATTCCAGCAATGGTTTGGGCCGTCCACGGTGGTGTTTCCCGGCAACCTGCAGGGGCGCCATATCCGCGAGACGGGCCGCCGCGGCGCGGTGCTCGTGACGGTCGAGCAAGGCCGCACGCAGGTCGAGCGGCTGTATCTCGACGTGCTGCGCTGGGAAGCTGTGTCGGTCGATGCGTCCGATTGCTTGACCGTCGCCGACCTGTCGAGAAAGATCGGCCAGTCGCTGGAAGCGCTGCTGACCGTCGACGGCCATGTGCCGCGCGCGGTGCGCGTGACGGTCACGGGGCGTACGCCCGCGCATGGTCTCTTTTTCGGCCGCGCGCCGCAGTTGCGCGCGGAGGTGCTGAACCAGATCGGCATCATCGGCAACGAGCGGCTGTGGCTCGAGAAGGTCCGGCTCGCGACGTCCGCGGCCGATCATCAGCCGGGCGAAAGCGAGCAACTCGAAGCGCTGGAGGACCTGAAGCAGATCCTGGCCGACGCCGCGCGCGATCCGGATTTCCTCGAACTGCTCGAACGCGACCTGAAGCCGTTCGTCGGCAAGGTGCGCAGCGACGTGAAGGAAGAGGTGCCGTTGTTGACGATGGCGCGCGCGGGCGAGCTCACGGCGCTGGTCGAGCAGGTCGGCCCTGCGTTGCTTGCGCGGCTGGCGAGGGGGGAGTAAGCGATGCGGATCAATCAGCTCGATCTGATCAAGTACGGCAAGTTCACCGACGAGACGCTGCGTTTCCCGTCGGCCGGCGAGGATTTCCATGTGATCGTGGGGCCGAACGAGGCCGGCAAGTCGACGATCCGCACGGCGGTGTCGGAACTGCTGTTCGGGATGAAGCTGCAGACGCCGCTCGATTTCCTGCACAGCACGCCCGAACTGCGGATCGGCGGCGTGCTCGAGAGCGGCACGGGCGAACTCGCGTTCCACCGCGCGCGCGGGCGCAGTCCGCTGCGCACGCCCGCCGACGACAAGCTGCCCGACGACTATCTGGCCGCCGTCCTCGACGGCGCCACGCGCGAATTCTTCGAGCAGATGTTCGGACTCGATCACGGGCGTTTGGTCGACGGCGGCCGGAGCATTCTCGATGCGTCCGACAAGCTCGGCCAGGTGCTGTTCGAATCGGCTGCCGGGGTCGGCAGCCTCGGGCCGGTGCGTGAGGAGCTCGATGCGCGTTCGGTCGAGCTCTGGGCGCCGCGCCGTAGCGGCAGCGCGTTTGCGCTCGCCGAAACGTCGTTCAACGAAGCCGTGACCGAACTGAAGACGGTGCAGGTGCGCACGCGCGACTGGGTCGAACGCAAGGACGCGCGCGAAGCGGTCGAACAGCAGATCGAGCAGGCGCGCGCGGAACAGCGCCGGCTCGAAGCGCTGCGCTCGAAGCTCGAACGTGTGCGACGGCTGGCGCCGTACCTGAAGGAGCTGACGGTCAAGGACGCGGCGCTGGCGGAGCTGGGTGCGGTCGTCGAGTTGCCGCCTACCGCGTATGCGGATCTGCTGAAGGCGCAGGGCGATCTCGCGGCCGAACAGAAGGTGCTCGAGGAACGGCGTGCCGACCTGCTCGCGAAACGGCAGGCGCGCGATGCGATCGACGCCGACGCCGACACGCTGGCGCTCGAAGCCGACATCGAAGCGCTCGATCGGCTGCGCGGCGCGTGCATGAATCACGCGCAGGATCTGCTGCTGCTCGGCGCGGACGTCGAGCGGCACCTGTCCGCCGCGTTTGCAGCGGCCGCCCAACTCGACTGGCCGACGGACGAAGCGTCGCTGCGCGCGTCGCTGCCGACGGCGTTGTCGCTGAAGACCGTCGCGAACCTGCTGCGCGAACACGGTGCGTTGCACCAGGCGCTGGCCGGCGCGCGCGAATCGCTCGACGAACGCACGCGCGAGCTTGCGCAGGTGCAGGAACAACAGGCGCGCCTGTCGACCGTCGAAGTGCCGGAAACGCTGCGAGCGGCGTTGGCCGATGCACAGGGCTTTCGCAACAGCGGCCAGCGCGAGCAGGCGCTGGAACATGAAATCGCCGCCGCCGAACGCACGCTGTCCGGTGCACTCGATGCGCTCGGCCAGTGGCGCATGCCGGTCGACGCGCTGCGGGCGCTCGACGTGCCGTCGGCGGCGCGGCTCGGCGCGCTGCTGAAGGAAGACAGCGAACGCGCGAGCGCGGCCGCGGCTGCACGCGACGCGCGGGACGGCGCGCTCGAAGAACTCGAGCGGCTTGAACTGCAGGAGAAGCACTTCGCGGAGAACCACAAGGTCGTCACGACCGCCGACGTGCTGGCGGCGCGTGCGCGGCGCGACGGCGCGTGGGGCGATATCCGCAGCGGCACGGTCGATGTCGTCACCGGTGCACCGGCGGTCGACGACGCGATTCGCCTGGCGGACGAACTCGTCGATGCGCAGCTCGGCGCAACGCAGGCGGCGGCGACGTTGCAGTCGCTGCGTCAGCAGGTCGAATCCGCGCGTGCCGGTGTGGCGCGCAGACAGGCCGCGCTGGACGAGCGCGAGCGTGAGCTCGCCGTGCATCGCGACGCATGGGCCGCGCTCGCGGCGACGGCCGCGGTGCCCGGCATGTCGCTGGCGGCGATGGGCGACTGGCTTGCGAAGCGCGACGCGGTGTTCGCCGCGCAGGCCGATCTCGACCGGCAGCGCCGCGAATTCGACACGATTCGCGCCGCACGGGCCGGTGCCGAAACCGCGTTGCGCGCGGCGCTGCGCACCGTGTCGCGAGGCGGCGAGTCGGACGGCCTGGCGGCGCTCGTCGCGATCGCCGAGACCTTCGTACAGTCGGCCGAGAAAGCGCTGGCGCAGCAGGACAGCCTAGAGGATCGCGCGCGGGAAGCCGAACGCGGATGCGCGATGGCGCAGTTGCGCGCCGGCCACA
>NZ_JAAGPP010000057.1:0-237 GCF_017104975.1 Burkholderia sp. Ac-20344 | reverse complement strand
AAAAAAAAAAAAAAATAAAAAAAAAAAAAAAAAAAACAAAATAGCATAGTCAACTCTCTGACATCAATATAGTGACAAATGTTTGTGAACGCAACTGTATGATAATGGATCTCACTATGTAATATACTTGACACCAACAAACTGTGATCTATGTGGCGCAGTTCACGTATAGTAAGTATATTCTTCAATTTTGTAGCGCACATCCAGAATGCGACAGTTATATGTCGAGCGTCCATC
>NZ_JAAGPP010000056.1:0-237 GCF_017104975.1 Burkholderia sp. Ac-20344 | reverse complement strand
ATATAGTGACGGGGAGGGGTAGTGTAGGTCAAGAGACACAAGTGGAAGACAGATCATAGAGTAGAAGTAGTAGAGATGGCAAAGGGAAGTACTGGCTTCGAGAAACCAGTCAGGAGAATGAAGTATTGATGCATGCAAACAAAGAAGAGGGTTTTGGGGACCAGGCAAACATTAAGTGGGAGTACAATGGTGTAACAGAGTGAAAAAAATACGAAGGAGAATTATTTTTTTTTTTTC